>DASVAM010000252.1:0-3473 GCA_036376375.1 Chitinophagaceae bacterium | reverse complement strand
GATATACAAGGAATTTATGAATTAGTTGGCGATCGTCTTTGTGACCTGTTTCCCGATACGCAAACCCTGGTGATCCGTACATTTAATCATGAGTCGGGCATCGAACATTTTCACTATGCAATAGAAAAAGGTGTTCGCTTCCCCATAGATTCAAGGCCATTTAATTGGAGCAGCAAAGAACTTATTGCATCAAAAAAACCCCTGGATATCAGGAATAATTATTTAGAAACTGCAATTAAGCATGGTGGAACAGGTGTTACGAAAGGTCAGCCTCCAAAGTCTGCCGTATTTGTTCCCATGATGGTGGGCGATTCCGTAAAGGGTTCTGTGAGCCTGCAGAATGTGGATAAAGAGAATGCGTTTACTGATTCTGATCTTCGTTTGCTTACGACGATTACAAATAGCATGAGTGTGGCATTGGAAAATGCAAGATTGTTTGATGAAACCAATCGCCTGTTAAAAGAAACAGAGCAACGTACTGCAGAGCTTGCAGTGATTAATAGTGTGCAGGAAGGATTGGTAAGAGAAATGAACATGCAGGCCATCTATGATCTTGTTGGTAATCGTATATGTGAATTGTTCGATACACAGACTGTTCTGATCAGAACATTTGATCATCGGCTAGGCGAGGAACATTGGCAATATGTAATTGAAAAGGGGCAACGGTTATACAGTAATCCAAGACCATTTAACTGGGCCAACCAACAATTAATAAAGAACAAGCAACCTTTGTTAATCAATGAGAATTATATTGAGACAGCACAGAAATTTGGAGGCACCGGTGTCAGCAAAGGGCTGCCGCCAAAATCAGCATTGTTTGTTCCAATGGTAGTGGGCGATATTGTAAGGGGTTCTGTAAGCCTGCAAAACGTAGAAAAAGAAAATGCATTCACCGAATCTGATCTGAGGCTATTGACAACGCTTACTAACAGTATGAGTGTCGCGTTGGAAAATGCAAGATTATTTGATGAATCTAACCGGTTATTAAGTGAAGCAAAACAAAGAGCTACTGAGCTAAGTACAGTAAACAGCATCAGCAAAGCATTGGCGTCACAATTAAACGCGGATGATCTTATAAAAATGGTCGGCGATAAATTGAAGGATCTCTTCAGGGCTAATATTGTTTATCTCGCTTTGTTAAATCCGAAAACCAGGACGATAAATTTCCCTTACCAGTATGGTGATAACATGGCGCCGCTTAAATTAGGCGAAGGACTTACGTCAAAAATAATCATGAATGGCGAACCCTTGCTTATTAATAAAGATCTGCAAGAGTTAAGATTACAAATGGGAATTCAACAGATTGGTGTCCCTGCGGCATCTTATTTGGGTGTGCCTATTCCCGTTGGCGAGGAAAATATTGGTGTATTAAGCGTTCAAAGCACGGAACATGAAAATCGCTTTAATGAAAATGATCTTCGTCTCTTGTCAACGATCGCTTCATCTGTTGGAGTTGCACTGAATAACGCCTCGTTGTTTGAAGATGTGAAGCTGGCAAAAATGGAAGCAGAAGCATCTGGTAAAGCGGCAGAAAAAGCCAATGAGGCAAAGAGTGCTTTCCTTTCGACCGTCAGCCATGAACTAAGGACACCGCTGACTTCAGTACTGGGATTTGCAAAAATTATCCGGAAAAGACTGGAAGAAAAAATATTCCCGATCGTAGACAGGAAAGATCCAAAGACAGAAAAAACGATCGGGCAAATCTCAGAAAACCTTCATGTCGTCATTTCTGAAGGCGAACGTTTAACACACCTGATCAATGATGTCCTTGATCTTGCGAAGATAGAAGCCGGTAAAATGGAATGGAACCAGGAAAGTGTTTCCATGTCTGAAGTGGCGGAGAGAGCCATCGCCGCTACCAGTGCATTATTCGATCAAAAAGCATTGAAGCTTATAAAGAATATTGATACTGATCTGCCGGAGATCACCGGGGACAGGGATAAACTGATACAGGTAATCATAAATCTTATTTCCAATTCAGTTAAGTTCACCGATAAAGGTTCCGTCACTTGTGCCGTATCACAGAAAAACAATGAGATCCTTGTCAGCATCAGCGATACAGGCATTGGCATTGCGCCAGAAGATTTTGGCGCTGTGTTTGAACAATTCAAACAGGTTGGTGGAGATACGTTAACTGATAAACCAAAAGGAACCGGGCTCGGTTTACCTATTTGTAAAGAAATAGTAGAACATCATGGTGGAAGGATCTGGCTGGAAAGTGAAGTAGGAAAAGGAAGCACTTTCTCTTTTGCCTTACCAATTACCAAAACAAATGGTGTTACCCGCCCCCTGCATCTGGATGATCTCGTGAAACAATTGAAAGCCCAGGTAGCACAATCGCAGATCAATCTCGCTGGTAAAGCATCTAAGATCTTAATTGTTGATGATGATGATTCAATTCGTTCATTACTGCAACAAGAGTTGGGTGATGCCGGGTATAGCATTGAGGAAGCCCGCAACGGAAAAGAAGCATTAGCCGCCGTCAGGAAGCAACGACCCGATCTTATTATTCTCGATATTATGATGCCGGAGATGAATGGCTTTGATGTTGCTGCCGTACTGAAAAATGATCCGCAGACAATGGATATTCCTATTATCGTTTTATCGATCGTACAGGATAAAACAAGGGGATTCAGGATCGGTGTTGACCGGTATCTCACCAAACCAATTGATACCGGCCTGCTATTTAGTGAAATTGGAAGTTTACTTGAACAGGGCAGATCAAAAAAGAAAGTAATGGTGGTGGACCAGGATAGTGCTACTGTTAATACCCTGGCTGAAGTACTTAAGACAAAAGGCTATTCAGTAATGGAAGCAAATGAAAAAGAATTACTGGAAAAAGCGATCGCTAATCAACCCGACATCATCATTATCAACGCACTCCTTTCGGGTAAACAGGATATTGTACAAACAATTCGGTTTGAAAAAGGATTAGAAAATGTTTTATTCCTGGTATATAATTAAAACAAAAGCAAACAAAACACATGGAGAAAAAAATATTGATCGTCGATGATGAAGCACATATCCGTATGCTGATCAACCAAACGCTGGAAGAGCTGGAGGATGACGGTGTCGAATTTTTAACCGCTGAAAACGGTGAGATCGCTTTGGAAATTATTCAAAAAGAAAATCCGAAGCTGGTTTTTTTAGATGTGATGATGCCGAAAATGAATGGCATGGAAGTATGCCGGCGGATAAAAAAAGAGCTGGAACTAAAGGATGTCTTTATTGTTTTATTGACAGCAAAAGGACAAGAACTGGACAGGCAACGAGGACAGGAAGTCGGAGCCGATGTTTACATGACAAAACCGTTTGACCCGGAAATAATACTATCCAAAGCAAAAGAAGTTTTAGGAATTGAATGACGGGTCATTTACTATTAAAATTTACAAGCAACCCCCTATAGACGATAAACAATGATAAGAATTAGCCTAAAAAATATTGTCGGGAAGAAGAATGAATTTTCAATAGCC
>DASVAM010000242.1:0-2153 GCA_036376375.1 Chitinophagaceae bacterium | reverse complement strand
ACAAAACCGACGGCACCCGGATGTAACGGCTGACGATGGAAAAGATGTATGATAAAACAACAAGACTGCAAATGGCGATCAACAGTTCTTCTGAATTCAGTTGGTCCATTCAATGAAATTAAAAAAGAAAATTAAGAGCATCACCCGAATATTGTACTTTATTAATTTTGCTGGCATTTTGCTTGCCATGGTTTTGAACAGATGAATATATGCGGTTAAATAAGATCATACTGTTATGCCAAACCATTTATTACCTGGTCACAGCATTATGGGCATTAGCAGATATTGACAGTTTTATGAAAGTGACAGGGCCCAAAACAGATATATGGCTCGTAAAAACAGTCGCCGTTCTTCTATTGGCAATTTCATGTTCGTTCATTGCTGCTTTCGTCACCAACAATTTTTCGACGCCTGTTCTAACACTTGCTGTTGGTTGCTGCGTTGTCCTGATAGTCATCGATTACTATTATGTAGCCAAAGGGACTATTTCAGGCATTTACCTGCTTGATGCATTAGCCGAATTTTGTTTATTGATCGCCTGGATCATCATGCTCGTAAAACGAAACACGATCAATGATGATCGTCTGTATTAAAATTTTCGCCGGCCGATGCGGATGTGTGTTTATTTTTGATTTTTTTTCTGCAAAATCTTTTAAAAAATTCAATCCTCTAAATTGGAATAAATTCCATTGTTCGGGCGATTCTTTCAGGCTCTGCGAGGCCATCCACCCATTTTTTATTGTAGGCTTTTATCAAATATTTTTTTTCATAGGCCCCGGTGATCGCCTTATTAATTTTATTGATGTCCTTAGGCTTGACTCCTTTGATGGATATAATTTCTTTTCCGCATTTAAGATCGCCCTGATCACCTTTTAGTAGAGCAGTGTACCAGCTTCTCTCTGCACCATAGTAAGAACGACCAAAGATCCTGTCGTCCACGATAACCATCCAGATACCCGTAAATTTTTCTCTTCCTTCGCCTGCCCGCACACTGGTGATCTGTGTTTTATCGATGCATTCCAAAAAAGCTTTTGAGAATTTTTTCATGCTATTTCGTGTATTTCGAAGTGACTTTAATCGGATCTACGAATTCAATACCCGTTGTTGAAGCAAAGCTATTTTATTTATTTCCTTCTCTTTTTAATGATGTTTTTGCAGACCCCTTAGATTTTTTTGCATGCCTGATATTTGCCTCATCAAGAGAATGTGACGCATGAATATCCTGTTCTTTCTCGGCCAAAGCAGAAAGCCTGATGTAGAATCTTTTCAACACTTCCAGTTCATCTGTCGTTAGATCTTCAACATCTACGAGCCGGTTGCTTGCCGATTCGCTGCTTGCGATCAATTCATTTAATTTTATTTGTAAAGCGATGGTATCCTTATTCTGGGTTTGCTGAATGATGAAGACCATTAAAAAGGTGATGATCGTCGTACCGGTGTTGATGACCAGTTGCCATGTGTCTGAGTAATTAAAGACAGGGCCTGTAATGCCCCACACAATGATAAGCAGGCAGGCAATAATAAAAGCTGCCGGCTTGCCCGAAGCTTTTGTGATCTTAGTGGCCATTTTGTCAAAGAATAGGGAAAAACCATTTGATCTTTTGTTTTTGCTTTTCATACTTATGATTTTCATAAATAAGAAGAGAAAAACTCAGGCCAGAATCTTTTGCTCAATACTTCAAAAAGGGACTTATTGTATATTTTACCTGGGAGCATAAGCCCCCGCTTTGATCCAGGTGATCCATGCCTTCTTAAACTCCTCATGACTTATTGGCGGAACTGTACGTCCTTCACCCGGGTTCCATCCAGCTTTGACCAGGCCATCATCAGCGTGTTCCATTAATTGTTGTAAGGATTTATTCCCGTTGGTTTTTGGATTCACTAATTGTTTGGCCAATTGATTCGGCGTTCTTCCCTGGAAAATCATTTTCATATTTGCCGGGGGTAAATGCCAGTTTGGATGGCCGGGTGGTGTATTTAAACCTGCAATATTTGTTGGTTGATGGCAATTCGAGCATTTCATGGCATAAATGCCCTTACCATCTTTGCCTCTTTGGGGATACATATTGTGCAAATGATTATCGTCTCCCTGTAATGGAACATCTCCTGCAGGATGGCAATTCATGCAACGGGGACTCATCAGGACTTTATAT
>DASVAM010000237.1:0-4212 GCA_036376375.1 Chitinophagaceae bacterium | reverse complement strand
CTGTGATCCTGAATATCTTTATTCTTTAACTCTTTTATTTTTGTTCCGGCTGCATCAAACAATGTTCCCTGTATGTTTTTTATTTCAATGAATTTGTCATAATACTGCTGAAACGCAGCATGCTTATCTCCGTTCTCATTTAAAATGGTTAGCGCATATTTACAATAATAAACTGCCTCTCCCGGCGATTTTAAAATAAATCTTTCTTCTTCTGTTCTTTTGACCACGTTAGCATTTTTTTTTAATGCATCTGGTATGCCCGTCACAGCATATTCCCCGCCCGTTCCAAATGCAATTAAAGAAACTAATAAGAAAAAATTTGTCGCGCTATATCGTTTCATGAATCACTTTTTCTTTTTAAAAACAATTTGCTCGCTTTGCTTATTTACTACCAGGTTAAAAAACTCCCGGAGTATTTCATATTCCTCCGGCAAAAAATAAGTGCGGCTTAGCTTTATTCTTGACCGAAAAGAAATAAGGTCGTTGCTGTTTCTGATGATATACTCAAAATAACTGGTCCCTTCCTCATCAAGATTGACTTTTATAGATTTTGGCAATTCATCTACTTCATATCCCTTTGGCACATCAAGGGTAAGCACAAATATTTCATCAAAGGCATAAGGCATTTCCACGGGGTAGGCCCTTGTCGCCGATTTGAAAGGATTTTCCTTGTACCGTTCCCCGAATAGCGGGTTGATGTAAATGATGTCACTTTTTTCAAGGGTCATCACGATATCATAATTCAGCTGTATAGGGAGATCATACTTATCGAGCGAGTCAATTTTTGTATTAGCCAGATCAACTTCTGCACCAAAATCTTTTTTTATGTCTTTGAACAATTCTTCGGCCCCACTTTCTTTGATCCTGCCCCGTAAAGAATACGATTCATAGTACCCGGGTATTTGCTGCATCTTCCCGGCAATTTCTCCTTTATCGTCCGAAAATAAAACGAGTGATGTAATTTTTGTATTCGTGAGGGAATCCGCTGAGAGATCAACAGGAGTCGCGTCAGGGTTGATCACTCTTGCATGGCCATTGTAGCAATCCCAGCCAAGACGGTCAAAACCAAGCGTTGGACGACTGGCATCGAGATAAATGGTTTTACCATCAATAAGCGCACGACAAACCACATAGTTAAACTTTTCCATGATAGGATATACTGATAAAACATATCCATGGGATTTTGTACTCAGCATCAGCGGGTCAGCTGATAAACCGGCCTTCCGTAACATCGCTATCAACAGCAGATTTATTTCTACCTCGCTCCCTTTTTTAGTTCTTAATATATTTTTCAAAGGCCCATCTGTATACAACCTGTTATAACTTGTACAGGTAAAATTATTTTGTACGTATTGATAAATGTTTTTTGCCTTATCCAGATCTGATTTCGCCCCCTGCATGGCCATTTTGAGTTCATCAGATATCCACCCATTATCCCTGCTAAATTGCAATCCAAAATCTTCATCCTGCAAAAGACTTTTTGTCACATCGGTCCAGCTACCCATGATATTTTTTGGCATCAGGGGTTGCCTGTATTCTGCCAGTTGAAAATCGATTTTGGCAATGTGATTATCGAGCGTAGATGTAAAGCTTTCTTCTTTCAATGCCGGAATATTTTTCATCACCATCCTGTAATCAGTTACGTTCGCATCAAACTTGTACATTTCGGAGGCGCCTGTTCCGCTGACATCATTTATTCGAAAACTTTCACGCCTGTCTTTGGTGGTTCTTGAAAAGTCGTATTGTAATCCTTGTGACAGGAACACATAATAAAGAAATTCCGGGATAGAAACGTTATACTCACTCCATAGCCGCGGGTAAGCACCCTGGAACTCCCACGGCTGCAGGTTAAAAATAAAATCTGAATTAACAGTGTACTCATATTCAATGATGCATCCTTCTTTTATTGCCGGAAAAGTAAATTTCTTTACCAGGTGGTTCTTGCTCAGTTTATCCTGGAACAAAGCTGTTTTTGTATCCAACCTTGTCTCTGCAACCTTGCCATTTTCCAGGTTATAGGTATATGCTTTCAAACTCTGTAATTGTTCCTCATCACGACCATTTATATATAATGGTATTTGTACATCGGCAAGATCGTAGGCGCTCTTGTTTAAGATATGCACCCGTTTGAAATGTTTGAACTGAATCGAGAACCATCCTTTGTTATTACCTGTAATGGATGAAGAGCCTATATCAGCGATCACAACCGCTGCTGCATTGCTGTCAATGCTGTAGACAGAGGTTTTAAAATCTTCAGCCGCTATTTTTCCGAATTTTACAGGGGATCTGTCCTGTGTCTGGCAATGAATAAATAGAAATACAAATGCAGTTGATAAGAGTAGCTTTGTCATAGTGTGTGGTTGATATGTGTAATGTAGAAATGTTTTGCTTCCAATCAGGGTCATGAATACGGCCATTATATTTAACAGCTTGAAACAAGATAATAAAATATTAATAAAAAAACTGGCTGCTGAACTCGGTTTTAATTTTTGCGGTATTGCTCATGCCACCAAGCTCGATGATGATGCAAGAAGACTTGAAGAGTGGCTAAATAAAGGCATGCACGGGACCATGCAATACATGGAAAGGTATTTTGATCTGCGTATTGATCCGTCGAAACTGGTGCCTGGAGCCAGATCCGTCATTACACTCCTATTAAATTATTATCCCAGAGAAAAACAACACACTGATGAATTGAAGATATCCAAGTATGCTTATGGTAAAGACTATCATGATGTGATCAGGGATAAATTGAACAAATTTGTAGAATTAATTCGACAGCAGGTTGGGGAAATTCAAGGTCGAGGATTTGTTGACAGTGCACCGGTGCTTGAAAGGACATGGGCGCAACGCAGCGGATTGGGATGGGTTGGAAAAAATGGAAACCTCATCAATAAACAAATGGGGTCATTCTTTTTTATTGCAACATTAATAACTGATCTTGATCTGCAGCCGGACGATCCTTTTGCAAAAGATCATTGCGGTACTTGTTCCAAATGTATTGATGCTTGTCCCACTGACGCAATTTTGCCGGACAAAGTGATAGATGGAAGTAAATGCATCTCTTATTTTACCATCGAGCTAAAAGATATGCTGATACCAGGCGAGATGAAAGGCAAATTTGAGAACTGGATGTTTGGCTGCGATATCTGCCAGGATGTTTGTCCATGGAATCGTTTTGCAAAATCCACGAATGAAATTGAATTTACTCCTTTACCCGGAATTCTTGATCTGACAACCAGGGAATGGGAAATGATGAGTGAAGAAAAATTTAAGCAGCTGTTCAGGCATTCGCCGCTAAGGCGGAGTAAACTCAAGGGTATCCGGAGAAATTTGAGATTCATATCCCAATCCTAACGCGAATAGTTGAATTGCCAGCCAAGTCTTAGTGTCAACCTGTTTAAATTGTATTTATACCTTTCAAAACTGCTTTCACACGGTGGATTAAAGCACCATACTGCTATTTCTTTTATCTCTTCAAAGCTCTTATAAGAATAACCCACTCCAAATGAGAATGCGTTTTTCCTATCGAGGCCGGTAGCAAAACCTACTATGCCATTCCAGTAAAGTCCCGGTTTAAATTGATGGCTTACTTCATTCCATGCAGTTATTCTTTCATCTTCCCATACAAAGTTCATTCCCACATCACCCTGAACAAAAAAACTATGGTTCTTTGGCGAAAGATATTTTATTCCCGAGAGATAAACCGGTAGGGTGCGGTAGTAATAATAATCGAGTCCTGTACCGATTCCGGCAAACCAGGTTTTATAATGAACACCATTCAATAACTCGACATGAAAGCTGGTATTTTGTTCTCCTTCCAATATCCCTGTAGAAATTTGAGAGCTAAAATATTTCTTCACCCCTTTTTTTTCCTGCGCTTGTATTTCATTTATGATCGCCACAAATGAAAGCAATACAAATAACAAAGGTTTTCTCATAATCAATTGTTTACAGTCAGCTTGCTTATCAATGAAAGGCTGTTAGGGTTAGAATAATTATATTGATACAAACCACCTTTTGCTACAACCAATAATCTATTGTTCCATGCGATCACATCATAGGTTTCAATATTCCTGACCCTGTCAAGCAGCTGCAGGCTAAATACATTAGACGCATTGTAAACTTTTAATCCATCGGCTCCGTCACATATAAAAAGCAGGTCGCCGTCCTTTGCCAGGCCATGCGGATTTGTAAACCCATAAGTTTTGA
>DASVAM010000235.1:0-5206 GCA_036376375.1 Chitinophagaceae bacterium | reverse complement strand
ACTGTGATAGATATTATTTCCGTCATGCCCCACACGGTTTACTCCCACCACATAACATTGATTTTCGATCGCTCTTGCCTGCAGCAAAGTTTTCCAGGCATGGTTCCTTCGTTCAGGCCAATTTGCCACATAAATAAGCAGATCGTATTCCGCCTCACCCCCCTGCCCCCTCTCCTGGAGGAGAGGGGGAGTTTGTCTTGCCCAAACAGGGAATCTCAGGTCGTAGCAAACAAGTAAATTAATTTTCCATCCTTTTACCGATGCTATTAATCTTTTTGTACCCGGCGTAAATTCATTGTCTTCTCCGGCATATCCAAACAAATGTCGCTTATCATAAATACCCATTTGACCATTGGGTAACATCCAGATCAGCCTGTTAAAATAATTTTCATTTTCCTTTATGATCACGCTTCCGGTGAGTATAACTTTCTTTTCTGCCGCTACCCGTTTCATCCATTTGATGGTTTCTCCCTCCATTGTTTCGGCAAGCAGCTTTGGTTTCATGCTAAATCCCGTACTGAATGTTTCGGGGATAATGATGACTTCTGGTTTACCTGTAATACGATCAATTTTTTCCTCGAACATTTTTCGATTAGCGGCTGCGTCTTCCCAATGAAGTTGTGTTTGGATCCCGGTTATTGTAAGGGTTGACATTTGATCCTCTGTTATTTTGTAAATAAAAGTTTTTTTCCGAAGGCTGATAAATATTTCTCAAGTTCCTTATACGTAAATTCAATATCCAGGTTTGTTTCATAGGGCCCCCAGGCATGCGGAAAACAATCGTACTTATAGAATAGGATCTTTCCCTTCCTGATATACATCTTGCTTTCGTCTGCTTCTGCGTTACATGCTGCAAAGTTATCAGCAATGAAAGAAGAATCTTCTGCATAGGGTGTTTCATTATCTGCTTTTAAACTCCTGATCCATTCCTTTATTTCTTCCTTTCTCTTTTTTACCAATATTTCTTTGATCGTTTTGAGCCCTGCTGTTGTGAATAGCGTATCCGTTGAAATTGGAGCGCCTGTATTATTATAAAAGGTGAAATACCTTTTATAATATGTCGGGTAAGCACCCATGCCCTCCACCTCAAATAACACAGATAAGATTTTTGGGTTATTTGATTCTATGCGATAGGAGATAGAAGTATATCCTGGTTGTATCATTGAGTCGTCGAAAATAAAGCGATACTCATCAAATAATTTGGCCTCGGGCGTTTGCGAAGTCGTTGTCTCAAAAAATTCCATTTGCAGGTGATCATTGATCTTTTTTGCAGCAGTTTTGTTGTCACTGATAAACAGCGGAAAAGTAAGGCCGCTATCTTGTTTGCATGTTATTTTCCGTGATTTAAATTGGGCTAAACAAACTGAAGCAAAAAGAAAAAATAACAATAAAAGACCGGGCCTTTTTCTTAATAGAACCATGTTTCGAAGATATGTAAGTTCCCTGACCATGAAGCCTCTCCACCCATCACATTAACCTTTCTATCTCCCTGCATTTCTGTATTTTTCCGCCTTAAAATATTGTTCTTATGCTGTTCAAAAGAGATGCAAAAAAAACAGGTCTTGTCATTCTTGTTCACTTTGTTTTTATTATTCTTTTTGCGCAACCCGGCGTGCCGGTTACCAAATGGACCGCGGATGGCAGCTCTTATTATGTTGTTGAAAAAAAGGAAATAGTAAAAATCGAATTGCCTTCGCAAAACAAAGCCACTTTCATCAGTCGCCAACAGCTTGTTACAAAAAATGGAGACACATTAAATCCCCGCAGCTTCCAATTGTCTCCAGACGGTAAGCTGGCATTGATCTATACCAATGCACAAAAAGTATGGCGCTACACAACCCGTGGTGATTATTGGTTATTGAACCTGGCAACAGGCAACCTGAAACAAATGGGAAAAGGAAGACCAGATGCATCTTTACAGTTTGCAAAATTTTCTCCGGACAGCAAAAAACTGGCATATGTAAGTGAAAGAAACATTTATACCGAGGATCTGGCATCAGGTGCTATTAAAAGACTCACGAGTGATAACGGAACAAAGAAACTGATCAACGGAACTTTTGATTGGGTATATGAAGAAGAATTTTCCTGTCGTGACGGTTTTCGCTGGGGACCCGACAGCAAAAACATTGCATACTGGCAAATAGATGCCAATAAGATCCGGGATTATTATATGTTGAACACAACAGATTCTGTTTATAGTAAGGTTATTCCTGTTGAATATCCAAAGGTGGGGGAACCTCCTTCACCGGCACGCATCGGGGTGGTAAATACTACAACGGGACAAACAAAATGGATGAAGATCCCGGGTGAGCCGGATCAACATTATTTGATAAGAATGGAGTGGGCTGGCACCGGTGAAATTGTTTTACAACAACTCAATCGCAGGCAAAATGAAAGTAAGCTGATGCTTTGCAATACGAATACCGGCGACGCAAAAGTCATTTACACAGAAACTGACAAAGCATGGGTGTCAACAATCAATGAATGGAGAAGCGAGGTCAGGGGATGGGATTGGATCTCTAACGGGAAAGAGTTTCTTTGGCTCAGTGAAAAAGATGGATGGCGCCATTTATACCGCATCAGCAAAGATGGAAAAAAAGAAACATTGATCACAAAAGGAAATTATGATGTGATGGACATGCTTAACATTGATGAAAAGAACGGTCTTGTTTATTTTTATGCATCTCCCACGAACGCTACTCAGCGCTTTTTATATGCTGCAAAATTGGATGGTAACCGCCCTGCAGAACGGATGTCTCCCCCGGGTGAAGAGGGCACACACATGTACGAGATCTCTCCCAATGGAAAATTTGCACGTCATGTTTTTTCAAATTATTATACGCAACCATTGGCAGAGTGGGTAACCCTGCCCGATCATAAACCGTTTAAGGATAGCGATGACATAGCGAAAAAAATTAAAAAAGAAAATAAAGAAAAAAGCAGCATTGCTTATTTCCAGGTAACGACGGAAGAAGGTGTGACCCTCGATGCATGGCGCATTTTACCAAAGAACTTTGACAGCACAAAAAAGTATCCTGTAGTTTTTTATGTGTATGGCGAACCGGCTGCAACCACCGTGGGTGACAGCTATGGTGCTGCCGGTAATTTTCTATACGATGGTGATATGGCCGCTGACGGGTACATACAGGTTTCTTTAGATAACCGCGGCACTCCTTCGCCAAAAGGAAGGGAGTGGAGAAAATCTATCTATAAGAAAATAGGCCAGCTGAATATCCGGGACCAGGCATTGGGAGCAAAAGAAATAATGAAATGGAAATTTATTGATACGACCCGCGTTGCTGTTTGGGGATGGAGTGGCGGTGGCTCCTCAACGCTGAACCTGATGTTCCAATATCCTGACCAATATCAAACAGGCATTTCGATAGCACCCGTCACAAGCTCCCTGTTGTATGATAATATTTACACCGAAAGATATATGGGTCTGCCAAATGAGAACAAAGAAGATTATGAAAAAGGCGCAGCGCTGACACATGCAAAAAATCTGAAAGGGAATTTATTATTCATACACGGTACCGGCGATGACAATGTGCATTATCAAAATGTTGAAAAGCTGATCAATGAATTAGTGAAACATGGCAAGATGTTTCAGATGATGAGTTATCCCAACCGTACCCATGGCATCAGTGAGGGTGCAGGTACATTTCAGCATCTCGGGAAATTGTATTCGAAATTTCTGAGGGAAAATTGTCCGCCCGGTGGAAGAACGGATGAACAGATCAGGGCAGCGCAGGCATCTCCAAAACCATTCTAAATTTTCATCATAAATCAAAAAAGGCGCTAACCGGCGCCTTTTTGCTTTTCCGTAAGTTTCCTGATCTCAATAGCAATAAGATTTGCCTCGTATCCTTTAAGTAAAAGATGATCCCTGGTTTTCGTCATCCTGACAAACAAATTGGTGCCTGCTCCTTTAATAGAATTCCATCTTTTTACTGCCAGCTTGTGCAATGTTTCATTGTATTTGGCACCATCGATCTCTTCCAGGGCTGTGGCGATACAATAATTACTGATCTGTTTAGCTTTTAGCGCTGCTTTGATTTTTATTCTTCCCCATTGTTTCATTTTGAATTTTCCTCCGGCGAATGATCTTGCGAAGCGTTCTTCATTGAGGCAATTTTCTTCGATCAATCTTGATACGAGTTCTTCTACATCTGGTTTTCTTAAGCCAAATGAATATGCCTTTGTCCTGGCCTCGCTATGACAACGCTCCTGGTACGCACAGAAATGCCTTAGCTTTTGATAGGCCTCCTCTTTGGTCAATGATTTTTTCCGCAGCATTTTCTGATTCCGGGCTCAAATGTAAGCCTCGTATTCTGCTGTTAATTAATAATCCACAGTGTTTTTATAAATATTGGCCATTATCCAAAAATCATTAGCTTCGCCTCAAACCAATTGCAAGATGAAGTTTATTGTTTCCTCGTCGGCTTTACTAAAACAACTGCAGCATATTTCAGGCGTTATCAATGCAAACACGGTGTTGCCGATCCTTGAAGATTTTTTGTTTGAGGTTGAAAAAAATAAGCTGAGCGTCGTGGCTACGGATCTTGAAACGGTCATGCGCATTCAAATGGAAATTGAAGCAAAGGATAGCGGCAAGGTTTGTATCCCGGCTAAGATCCTTTTGGACAGTTTAAAAAATATTCCCGATCAGCCACTGACTTTTAATATTGACAAAAACTTCGGTATTGAGCTCACGAGTGACAACGGAAAGTATAAAGTGATGGGAGAGAACCCTGATAATTTTCCTAAAGAGCCTTCTGCTGATGATACAACTTCGTTCAAAGCCACTTCCTCTGCACTGATCACCGCTATCAATAAAACGCTTTTTGCTGTAAGTAATGATGATCTGCGGCCTGCTATGACGGGTGTATTTTTTGAGCTGGATAAAAAGGGAATGCAATGCGTAGCCACCGATGCACATCGGCTGGTAAAATATAAAAGAACCGATGTAAGCTGTCCCAAAAGCGACAATTTTATTGTTCCTAAAAAACCGTTGACCCTTTTAAAATCTGCCTTGCCCGCAAACGATGATGAGATCTCCATCAGTTACAACAGCAATCATTTTTTCGTAAAGCATGGTACCACACAAATGAGCTGCCGGCTGATCGATGCCCGTTTCCCGGATTATAAAGTAGTGATCCCAACGGACAATCCGTACAAGCTGGTGGTCAACAAAAATGATTTCCAG
>DASVAM010000226.1:0-15370 GCA_036376375.1 Chitinophagaceae bacterium | reverse complement strand
TCAAAATCGTAGGGCACAGTGGTCAATTGAGGTGACGAAGTTGTTTTCAGCAATTTTATATTTTGCAAATATTGTATTGACCAGTCAGTGTTCCCGATCAGGTATTGGAAAACGGCCATAGTTAAAAAAACATCCTGCTTTGTTTCTTCAGGTCTTAGTTTTTGCTCTACCACAGTTGCTTTATTGCGTGAAGCCATATGCTTTTCATTTTCGATCAGGAAGCCATAAAACGGGCCTTGCTGTTTTTTACTTTTACTATCCAGGAGAGTTATTCTCACAAGTCTTGCCTTGAAGCTTTGAGGGGTAACCAAATTATATATCTTATATACAAGCCATTCACGAACAACATAATCATCGCCTGCGCACGGCATCACGAGTTTCAGTTTTGTTTGTCCTTTGAATACCGGTGACAAACGATCAACATCGGCAGGAAAACTGATTTGCAAAGGCGGATATTTACAATTTCCTTTGATCTTTCTGAAATGCCCCCTTGTTTTCATTTGTACGGGTATAGTCACCTCGCTATTATCTTTATCCGGATAGGAAAGTGTGACCGAACGATAAGTTGATTTAGTGGCTCTGTCATTTAATAACTCCCGAATATTTCCTTTTAATGTAAACGAAAGTATTTCCTCCGAATCGAAAAGATCTTTTTCTTCATATGAACGAAGTGTCTGAGAGCTGGTGCTTTTCTTCTCAGTACTGCCGAAAGAGAGAAAGATAAAACTTGTCAGAAATGGGAACAGGAACCTCATGAGCCAAATTTACAATGATCCGGAGAGCTTTCCGTTAATGCGGAGCTAAAGCTACCGGACAGGTAATTGCACAATGAATTCGCTTCCCTCATTTTCCTTTGTTTCAACTTTCAGCTCGCCACCATGTGCTTTTACAATATCATAACTTAGTGACAGACCCAAACCTGTCCCCTGACCCGTTGGCTTTGTTGTAAAGAATGGCTGAAAGATTTTATCCATTACTTTTTGAGGAATACCATTACCATTATCCTTAACCCTGATCTCCACGGCTCCCCTGCCTCCCGAAGGGGGGTTCAGGGTCGTTTTAATTTGAACAGTCGGCTCGTATCCGGCAATATTTTGTTTTTGCTTTTCGCATACCGCATAGAAAGCATTATTGATCAAATTCAAAATTACACGTCCAACGTCCTGCGCAACTATATTCACATTTCCAATACTCGTGTCAAAATCAGTTTTAGTTGTTGCATTAAATGATTTATCTTTTGCACGAAGACCATGATAGGCTAATCTTAAATATTCATCACACAACGCATTTATATCGGTTGGTTCTTTTTGTCCACTGCTGGTTCTTGAATGCTGTAGCATTCCTTTTACTATAGCATCAGCTCTTTTACCGTGATGGTTTATTTTTTGTTCATTGTCCTTTATGTCTTTTGCTATTGCTTTTACCTCGTCTAAATTTCCCCTGTCTGCTTCTTGTTGCAATTCCTCCACCAGCTCAGCATTTACATCAGAAAAATTATTGACAAAGTTCAACGGGTTTTGTATCTCATGAGCAATACCTGCAGTCAATTCACCAAGCGAAGCCATCTTTTCTGATTGGATAAGTTGAGCCTGCGTTGATCTTAGTTCTGCTAAAGTTGATTCTACAATCTCCTTTTCTTCTTTTAATTCTTTTGTACGATCAGCAACCTTTTGTTCGAGGTTTATTTTTTCCTTTTTTAATGATCTTGTCCGCCAACTAATAAAAAACCATATGGCTGTGATGAATAAAATGGCATATAATGTATAAGCCCACCATGTTTCCCACCAGGGAGGATTGATCCGGATTGTTATTGCTTTTTCCGCCCTGGTTCCATCACTATTAAATGCTTTAACCCGGTAAATGTATTTTCCCCGTGATAAATTAAAATAGGCAGAGTTCTTTTCTCCTTTTACTTCCCTCCATATATTATCATAGCCCTCCAGCATCGTAAAATATTTGATCATTTCGGGTGCATCGTAATCAATTGCCGCAAAATTGAAGGCGATATTGTTCTGATTATATTTTAGATGCAGATCAGTGATATCTTCAATAGATTTTTGTACCGGACTTTCTTTGCCTGGCAGGACAAAATGAGTATTGATAAAAAGATCAGTGATGACAATTTTAAAATCTTTTTCCGCAGCTAGCTCTTCTGGCGACAAAATATAAAAACCTTTATCATAACCGATAAATAATTGTCCTTTTTCATTTTTATAGGTTCTTGTATATGGCGCCAGGCTGTTTGGATTTACTCCAAACCTGCTACCGTAGTTGAACGTTTCTTTAGTAACCGGATTCAATTTTATAATGGCAGAGGGAGAAGTGAGCCATAGATTTTTAGCATTATCTTCAATAATACCGCCAACAAAGGCAGAGTTAAGTTCTGACTGAGGATCAAAAAAACCTGTAAACCTGTCTTCCTTTGGATTGTACTGATAAAGTCCTTTTGCTGATCCGGCCAATAAATTGCCTTGTGAGTCTTCATACAAATAGGTAATAAAAGTCTCTTTAAGATAATGTACAAACTGGTGGGTTTGCCGGTTTAACCGGTTTATTCCTCCGTCTCCAGCTATCCATAATTCACCTGACCTGTCTTCCAAAATACTGTTGAGATGATTTGAACCGATCGAGGTAGAATCCTCCGAATTATGAAAAAATTGTTTTGTTGAATTATCTTTTGGATCATAGCGAACCAATCCTAATCCCCACCTGGCAAACCACATTATTCCATGCTTGTCCAGAAAAGCTTTTACAAACCCAGTATCAAGCGCATCCCTAAAAGGTCCGGCAAGAGAAAACTTTGAAAATTTATTTGTAGCACTATTAAAAACCCTGATTCCATTATATGAGTTCACTAAAAAAACATTGTCCTGGTAGGGAAACATCTCTCCTACATTATCATCTAAAAGACTAAATGAATCCAAAGGATCATGTTTGTACTGGCGTTCCAGATTTTTATACTGATCAAATTTCAACAATCCGTTGCCTGTAGTACTAACCCATAAATTACCTTTTTTATCTTCAAGGAAATTTGTAGCAAGGTTAGCGGTTGGAATACTAAGAATGGGTTTATAAAACGGATTAGTTCTGTATAAATTTCTTTGTTCCGTAGTTATCCATACTTCACCGTCTCTTGATGTAAATGCATTCCAGCCTGAGCTATCCGGAAAACCATTGCTATGCATTAAGTAGGTAATTTTTTTTGTGACAGGATCATACCGGTTAATGCCGGATTGTTGGGTTCCGATCCAGATCGATCCGGTACTATCCTCTATGATAAAATTTATCTTATCAAAAAATCCACCAGCAACGTTCAAAGGAGGGCGGCTTAATTGGTCAGGTTTTTTGGGATCATAAAGATGTCGTTCAAAAATGCCGGTTTTGCGATCCATCGTGTGCAAGCCATTTCCTGAAGTGCCTACCCAAAATATGCCTCGATTGTCTTCAAAGATGGCTGCTATTTTATTATTTATAAGACTGTTTGGATTATCTGGATCATGCATGAATCGTGTGAATGTTCCATCAGCTTCCAGTCGATTAAGACCTCCATCTTCGCTATCCGACCATGGATAACCTGTTCCAATCCAGATTATTCCCTGTCGATCTTCGTATATGCACCAAACATAGTTACTGCTTAAGCTTTTTTTATTGGCCGGTTGATTACGGTAATGAATAAATTTTCCTGTTTTCTCATCAAGGCGATCAAGGCCCTGGCTTCCGCCTACCCAAACCCTGCCCTGCCGGTCTTTTAAGATAGGAGCCACATCGCTTAGACCAAGGCTGCCTGAATCATTTTGTACGCGCTTATAATGTTTGAAAATACCAGTCGATGGATTAAATTGATCAAGACCTGTATTCATTCCGATCCAGATCATTCCTGCATCATCCCCATACACTGAATTGACAGTTGTTCCTCCTAAGGAATTTTGGTTATTATCATCATGCCTGAAAACAGTAAACCTAATTCCATCGTATCGATAAATACATCTTTCACCTTCTCCTGAAAACCACATATAACCATGCAGGTCCTGCACTATGTTTCTTATTTTACCGAGTGGTTTCCCACCCGGCACTTCAACCAGATTAAACTTAAGTGTATTGTTTTGTGATACTCCATAATGGGAGATCGCTAGTAATAGAACAATTCTACTAAATACAATTATCCATTTCATTTTTTTTGCAATTGCCGATAAACAATAACTATTATACCAGTAAAGTAATATAAAACTCTGCGCCTTCCCCTTCCTTTGTTTCCACTTTTATTTCTCCGCCATGTGCTTTTACAATATCATAACTCATGGATAAACCCAAACCCGTTCCCTGCCCGGTTGGTTTGGTGGTATAGAAGGGTAGAAATATTTTATCTAATATTTTTTGGGGAATGCCATTGCCGTTGTCCTTTACTCTTATCTCAATTTTGTTATCACGTTTCTTTGTAGTCACAGTTACAATAGGCTCGAAGTGAGACGTGAAAGGTGAAACGTTAGACAGATCCTCTTTCACGTTTGACGTTTCACTTTTCACTTTTTCATTCACTGCATAAAAAGCATTGTTGATCAAATTGAGAATAACTCTACCAATATCCTGAGGAATGATATTGATATTTCCCATCGTTTCATCAAACTCAGTTCTCATTGTTGCATTGAATGATTTGTCTTTTGCACGAAGGCCGTGATACGAGAGGCGCAGGTATTCATCACACAATGCATTTATATCAGTCGGTTCTTTTTGTCCGCTGCTTGTTCTTGAATGTTGCAGCATTCCTTTTACGATAGCTTCAGCTCTTTTACCATGATGATTTATCTTTTGCTCATTGTCTTTAATATCGTTCAATATTTCGTTTTCCAGTTGCTCGTCTCTTTCCGCGTTTGGCTTTAAGCGTTCGACATTCAACTCTTCAATTAGCTCTTTATTTACATCAGAAAAATTATTGACGAAGTTCAACGGGTTTTGTATTTCATGTGCAATACCTGCAGTCAATTCACCCAATGAAGCCATTTTTTCGGATTGGATAAGTTGTGCCTGCGTTGATCTCAGTTCTGTTAAAGTTGATTCTACAATCTCTTTTTCTTCTCTTAATTCTTTTGTACGATCAGCAACTTTTTGTTCAAGGTTTATTTTTTCCTTTTTTAATGATCTTGTCCGCCAACTAATAAAAACCCATATGGCTGTAATGAATAAAATGGCATATAATGTATAAGCCCACCATGTTTGCCACCACGGAGGCAATACAGTTACTTTAACTGCTTTTTCCGATAGCAATCCATAGCTGGTCCATGCCCTTATTTTAAAAGTATAATGTCCCTGCGGGAGGTTAAAATAATACGCTGTTTTTTCCTGGCTTACATTTCGCCATGTATTTTCATACCCATCAAGCTTATACTGCAAAACATTATTGTCCGGATCGCTGAAATGAATTGCAGCAAAATCTATTGAAAAGAAATTTTGATCATGCTTTAATATTATTTGTGTTGCTTCTTCGATCGCATTTTGGATAGGACCATTCTTTCCTGGCGTGATTGAATGACCGTCAATTTTTAAACCAGTCAGGATGATTTCAGATGGAACATTGTTAATAACTTTTGTAGGATCGAAAGAGTAATAACCAATAAAAGCGCCGAAAAAAATTCGTCCATCGTGAGCCCGAAATGCCTCCTGCCTTGAGTCAGGTATTAACTCATTAATGCCGAATCTTCTTCCATAAAAACTGATCTCATTTGTTAAAGGATCTATTTTAATGATACCTGACGATGAAATCCCCCAAATATTACCATTTTGATCTCCTGTTAAACCGGTTACAGATAAAGTTCTTAGATCAGCTTGTTCACTTGTAAAGAGGGTAAAGTCGCTTTCATTTTTTTTCCTGCGATAGAGACCCAATTCCGTGCCTGCCCAAATAGTTTCTTTCGGGTCCTGGTAAATTGCATATACCGTTAATCCCTGAAGGTAATGACTGAACTTGTTTGTTTTGGTATCGAGAAGATCCATGCCGCTATGTTGCCAGCCGCCTATCCAGATGTTACCAGAGATATCTTTTTGTATGGTTGTTATAATATCGATCCCCAAACTTGTGCTGTCTGCTAAGTTTTTTTTAAACCGGGTTAATTCGCCGGTTTGACTATCTAATGCTAAAATACCCAAACCTCCCAAATAAATTTTTCCGTTATTACTTTTTGTTATAGATATAAATTCTCCGATGCTATCTTTAAGAATGGCAGAGTAAGCAGCGTCTTTACCAATTCCTTTATAGCCAGGCCCAGCCTTTGTAAACCTTTCATTTTTGGGATCAAAAACATATATCCCTTTAGTAGTTGCAAGCAGAAAAATATCCTTGCTTAAAGGATAGATACCGCCAACCAATAGATCATTAGCTCTCAATGATGGATCAACGATATACTTCTTAATAGTTTCATGATCCGGACTTGTTCTGTCAATTCGCACTATTGCGTTTGTGTGTAATCCACCCCACACGGTATGAGATGAATCTTCACTAAAGGTCCAGGTAAAATCATTTACGAATGTTTTTGAAAAATTCATTTGTAAAGGATCGACACGATAAACATTGGCGCCTTCTATCGAGATCCACATAGCACCCTCATGTGAAACAAAAGCACACCATGTAGTACTGTCTGTAAATCCATGTTGCCGTGATTTTTCTGCTTTGTATCTTGTTAATTGTTTTTTATACGGATCATATCTTGTAATACCTTCATGGTAAGTTCCTATCCATATTGCGCCGGAATGATCTTCTGTAATAAAAGTGATGTGGTCGTAATCATCTCCTTTTCCTAAGGGCGGCCGGCTGAGCTTTTCGGGATGTGAAGGATCATAAGTAAGCCTTTCAAATTTCCCGGTATTTCTGTCCATAATGTGTAAGCCATCTCCCTGTGTGCCGATCCAAAATACACCTTTGCTATCTTCAAAGATCGCCCTGATCTTATTATTGATCAGGCTGTGAGGATCTTCATCATTGTGCAGATAGCGGGTGAATTTTCCTGTTTTCCTGTCAAACTTATTTAAACCCCCTCCTTTTTCTTTTACAGGTGTGAATGGGAAACCAGTACCTACCCAGAGAGTTCCTTCATGATCTTCATACAAAGCTCTTACATTATTATAGCTAAGACTTGTTGGATCATTATCGTGATGAGAATAGCAGGTAAAATTTCCAGTTTTTTGATCAAGATTATAGAGACCTTCAGATGTGCCTACCCATATTAAGCCTAGATGATCGACCAGGATCTGGGATATATAGCCACCCTTACAAGAACTTTTTGAGTCAAAATAATAATGAGTGGAGACATTTGTACGGGGATCAAATTTATCAACTCCTTTATTATTAGGAAACCAGATATTACCTGATGAATCAGCTGCAATACATTCCATGTTACCAAGTTCAATTGATGTAGGGTCTGTTGGGTTGTGGAGATATGTTTTCATGCGGTATCCATCATAGCGTGTCAGGCGTCGCTGAGTTTGATCTGCAAACCATATATATCCCCATTTATCCTGGGTAATGCCATTAATTTTTCCAAGTGTTATTCCATTAGCGCCTGTTACAAGATTAAAATCAATATGCCCTTTTTGAGTATAGGCTGTTTTTATAAACAGAATAACAATTAGTATAGAATATAAGCGTGGATTAATCTTCATGTTGATAAATGAGATATCTTAAAAAAAAATGATTGAACTACTCTTATTGCACGAGACTCTGGTCCAGGTTTAGGCTCACAGCAAGTGTTCTTTGCTAACTCCTGGAATTCCTATAGTCGTTCTGGATCATTTTTTCAATAACCGGGATTCTGAACCAGGTTTGGATTGACTGCTAGTTGTTCATCGGGGATGGGATAAATAAGATATTTCGGATCACTTATATAATCTTTTTCCTGGAAACGCCCAAGGAATTTTCCGAACCTGATCATATCTTGTCTTCTCCAACCTTCAAACCATAATTCTCTTCCTCGTTCATTATAAATACTGTCAGGAGTTAAAGATGATAAAGCAGATGCTCCACGAGAAGAGTGAGTTCGAAGAGCATTTACGATTAAAAGGGCAGTGTTACCATAAATTCCGGCATAGGTTCCAGTGCCACCTCTTGCAATCGCCTCCGCTTTCATAAGAAGCACATCGGAAAATCTGAAAAGAACAAAATCATTATTGGGACTATAATAGTTTGGCCCCCAATCAGGAAAATACTTTATTGGCCTTATACCTGTTACCTCTCTATTCGAAAATCTTTCGATATTGCTTACTTCAGGAGTATAGATCAAAGGTATACCTGTACGATCTTTTAAGGGATCACCTGAAAGATAGTCATATTGCTGCCCAACCAGGAAACCAACATTAATTTGACCAGAAGGATTGGGAGGGGAATTAGGAGTGTTATATACAATTCCTCTCCGCTTATCATTCAGCTCAAACTTGTTATAAAAATCGGAAAGGGTGGCCCACCCGTTGAAGCCGTACTGATGATAATGAAGCGGAATCGTCCAGGCAAACCACATTAAACTATTTGGGTTTGAGCCTGGTTCGCTTAATAGGGCAAAAATATTTTCTTTAACATTTGTCGAATTTGTATTGTCTGGAGCAAAATTGTCAAAATAAGTTGTACTGAATGAAAAGTTATTGCTATTGATTATTGAATCGGCAAGCCTGATCACAATATTCATATCAGTTGGGCTGAATGACGGGTTTGTTCTATTTTCATAAATCGCTTTGTTCAAATAGCATTTCATCAGTAGCATTTTTGCTGCGTATTTATTTGCCTTATGAGGAGGCCCGACGTCTAAATTCGTTTGTACTGCATTAATTTCACCAATGATATAATTCAATGCACTCGTATCCTTTCTTACCCTGGACGGATTCGTTAAACTTTCACCTTTTTCCCGATAAGGTACCTGGTCATATAAATCTAGTAACAGGTACATAACCCAGGCACGAATGAATCTTGCTTCGGCCTGTTCCTTCCCTGAAGGATTGTACCTTAAGAGATCTGTTGCTGCATACGAGATCCCATTTAGCTTGTTAAAACATTCTGTTATCACATCGTGATTTGATGGCCAGGTATGCTGATGCAATGAACGCCATATCCCGTTATCATCCCAGTCTATACCCCTTGTGGGAAAAATTGCTTCATCAGTGCAAAGTTCCTGTAGCGGCCAAACAGTAAGATGATATGTAAATACTGAATAAAGAGAACTGTAAAGACTCTGTAAAAGAATAGCGGAATTCCCTGATGCTAATGTACCTTGTGTGGTATCGCCAAGGAATTTCTCCTCAAGTTTAGTGCAACCATTTGAGACCAGCATGCTGGCAACGATAAATATTAAATTTACTTTTCTCATCATTAGTGCGATTTAAAGAGTAAAGTTTAATCCGAAAATTATTGTCCTCGACGAAGGATATTGTAAAAGATCAATCCCTAACGAAGGAATTCCTTTAATACTTGCATTACCGTTTGCTTCGGGATCGAATCCCGGGTAGTTTGTAATAATGAAAAGATTTTGTCCGGTCAGACTCAGACGAACATTTTTAAAAACCTTCTTAATATTGCCCAATGCATAGCTTAAGGTAAGATTTGACATTTTTAAATAATTGCCTTTAAAAATGAACCTTGATGATGGTGACTGAGAAGGATTGTTAACATCTTCCTTAACCGGGTTTTGATAAACTGATAGCCCAATATTGCTGCCTATATTTATTCCCCCAACATTTAAAGTGTTCATTAAGGGTTGAAAAAATATATCCTGTCCGAATGCCCCATACATACTTGCTGTCAGCGATAATTTTTTGTAGTAAAAGGAGGGATTGATCCCTAATAAAACATCTGGATTGGGATCGCCAAGATGAAATAATTTTCCGTTGTCTTCATAAACTGAAAACCCTACTGTATCTATTCCAAGAAATTTTCTTGTATAGAATGTATTCTTTGGGTAACCGTTTTCAATTACCTGGATCGGCCCCGGAACATAACCGGTATTCACAGGAGCTGGGAGACCCGAAACATTATTCTTAAGAAAGGTTGCATTTATGCCTAAATCAAATTTGAACAATTCACTTTCTATTATGGCCCCGTTTATTAAAACTTCAAGTCCATTATTTTTTATTTCTCCATCCAGGTTCACCCATTTTATTGGTGCATCAAGTGGAGCAGGCTGAGTTGCCGGACTTGGAAATAGTAAATTTGTTGTCTTCTTATTGAAATAATCAATTGTTCCGGAAATCCTGCTGTCAAAGATTGAAAAATCCAACCCGATATTATACTGATGATCGGATTGCCATTTCAGATCGGGATTAGGATTATTGGCTTGCCTTATAGTTCCATTATCAAAAAAAGAATATCTGTCTTGTGCTGAACCTGCAGGGAATTCCTGGTTGCCCGTAATTCCCCAGCCAGCCCGTATTTTCAATGAATTGATAAAACCAATGTTAAAAAATTTTTCTTTACTTATGTTCCATGCTGCGGCAAATGACGGAAAGTAACCGTACTTATTATTCTCACCAAATTTTGATGAACCGTCCGCTCTTAATGTAGCTGTCAATAAATATTTTTCTTTATAGCTAAAAATTGTTCTCCCAAAAAAAGATTGCAATTCAGAAGTTGGATCAGCAAAGGATGATATGCTACGTCCGATTGCGGCAGAATATTGGATGTAGTTCGTATAGTCTAATCCAAAATTGCCGAACCCTGTTCCGAAGACACCATTGCCACTCGCCAAAAATCCCTTCGATTTAAATTGAGTATGCTCAAAACCCGCAATTGCATCCAACCTCAAATCCGAAAGTATTTCCTTGTCAAAATGCAATGTATGGGTGATTTGCTTTGTGGTCAGTTCATTGTTGCTAACGCGTGCTGTTCCCGGTGGATTGCCAGGTAGTGCAATATCCTGGTGCATCGAGAATCTTGATATACCTGTACTATAATTTATACTGAATAATAACTTGTATTCAAGCCAGCTTGTAAATTTGTAGTATGGTGAAAAGCTGCCCAAGATGGTTGTTACTTTCAGATTATTATGTATCATTTCAACGGCGGCAGCCGGATTGAAAATTCCCGGAACATATTTGAAGGACCCATCTGCATTTCTTAATGAATCGGTCGGGTTCCATTTAAGAGCAGAAAATAGTACGCCATCAGATCCATTTTCCGGAAAAGGAACGTCCTGCATATATTGACTTGATAAAACGCTGATATCGGCACCTAGTTTTTTAGTTTCCAAAAATTTGAAATTCGTAGAAAGATCAATCACATATTTTTCAAACCCGGTATTTTTAATTATTCCATCCTGCTTAAGCATGTTCCCTGATAAACGATACTTTCCATTCTCATTGCCGCCAGTAATTGCAATTGTATAATTACTTTGAAAACCTTTTTGTAAAATGGCATCATAAGTATCTACATTTCCGCCGTGGTCATGTAAAGGATTTACATTATAGTATGGAATTGCCTCACGATACTGATCAGCATTCAGCACATCGATCTTTTGTAAGATAGAAGATACACCAACAGAAACTCCAAAGTCTATTTTTGGCTGACCCACTATTGCCTTTTTTGTATTAATGATCATCACACCATAAGCTGCCCTTGAACCGTAAATGGCAGATGCGGATGCATCTTTTAATACATCAATACTGGCAACATCATCAGGATTGATAAAATTCAATGGATTGTTGCCGGCTTGCAAAGATCTTCCATCGAGTGGAACGCCATCAATCACAAACAATGGCTGACCTGTACCACTCAGCGCAGAATTGCCCCTGATCTTTATAGTAGCTGCCCCGCCGGGCATGCCATTGTTATAAGTTATCTGCAAACCGGATACTTTTCCCTGCACCAATTGATCGGGAGAAGCAAATATTCCTTTATTAAAATCCTTCTCCGAAACTGATCCGATTGCCCCTGTCAAATCTTTTTTCTTTGCAGTGCCATAACCGATCACCACCACGTCATCTAAAGTCTTTATTGTCTCTTCAAGAGTAATACTTAATTGGGTTTCGCTGCCAATAATTACTTCGAGATCCTGAAACCCTACATAAGATATAGTGATCGTGTCACCGCGATCTGCAGTTATTGCAAAATCTCCGTTTGCATCAGACAATGTTCTTTTATTTTTCTTTTTTAGCTCTATGGTTGCTCCAACGAGTGGACTGTTTCTTTTGTCGGTTATTTTACCCGTGATAGTTTGTTGAGAAAAGGTATTGCCACTGCACACGATAAGAAGAATAAAGACCACTAAAAATGATCCCGAGGAGACTGGATGGGTGGAGTCTTTTTCCATGAATGGCTTTCGTGTTACTAAATATACTAAAAAACAACCTCTGAAATTTAATGGATGATGAGAATATTTTTCCTTTGACCACTATCAATCGATGGGCAAGACAATGGAAAATTGCGAACCTTCCCCTTCTTTTGTTTCTACTTTTAATTCTCCGGCATGTCCTTTTGTAACGATATCATACCCCAAACTCAATCCCAGGCCTGTTCCCTGTCCTGATGGCTTTGTTGTAAAAAAGGGTTGAAAAATCTTATCTAATATTTTTTGAGGAATTCCACTACCATTGTCCTTAACCTTAATCTCAATCTTATCCTTATCCTTCTTTGTGGTCACTATAACCGTAGGATCATACCCGGGAATATTTTGTTTGGCTTTCTCATTGACAGCGTAAAAAGCATTGTTGATCAAATTGAGAATGACTCTGCCAATCTCTTGTGGCACGACATTTAGCTTCCCGATACTATTATCAAAATAAGTTTTGGTGGTTGCATTAAACGATTTGTCTTTCGCACGAAGACCATGATAAGCTAATCTCAGATATTCATCTGCTAATGCATTAATATCTGTTGGTTCTTTTTGTCCGCTGCTGCTTCTTGAATGCTGCAGCATTCCTTTTACAATTGCCTCAGCTCTTTTGCCATGGTGATTTATCTTTTCGAGGTTTTGTTCAATATCATTAAGCAACTCTTTTGCTTCATTGTCTTCAATTTTTAATTTTTCATTTTTAATTCTTAATTCTGCTATCAGCTCTTTATTTACATCAGAAAAATTATTGACAAAATTTAATGGGTTTTGTATTTCGTGAGCAATGCCGGCAGTGAGTTCACCCAATGAAGCCATTTTTTCCGACTGGATCAACTGGGCCTGAGTGGTCTTTAATTCTTCAAGCGCTTTTTCTGCGATCGTCTTCTGCTGGTCAGTTTCATCTTTTTGTATTTTCAGCAGCCGATAAGCTTTTTGTTTATTTATATTATTACGCCAAAGGATTATTGCAGCAAACAAAAAAATAGCTATCCCGCCAATCAATATGTACTTCTGCAGCCTGTTGTTATATTCTTTCCTGGCAGACTCAAGTTCTTGCTGACGCAATGTTTCATTAAAATCTATGTTTTGAAATTGCTGTGCCTGCTTGGAATTAAAAAGGCTGTCTTTGATTCTAATGATCAGACCCTGGTATTTTACGATGCTGTCGTTATTGTTCACTGAGCTGTATAATCCGGCCATGGCATTATATGAACGAAGCAAAAGATCGGGTGAATTCATCTGTATGGCAAGTGAAAGCGCCATTTGTGCAAAATAAAAGCCCGAATCAATTTTGTTCCTTTGAACGTTTATCTCGGATAATAAAAGATTGCCCGCAATTACCCCACGCACATAATTTTGTTCTTTGCTCGTCGTGATCGCCTGTTGAATGTAATTGATCGCCGTGCCTTCTTTTCCCATGGCGAGATAGATCCGCCCAAGATTCAATAAGACACTTCCACTATAATCGGGCAAGTTTGATTGCCTGACGATCTCATATGCTTTTTGTTCAAAAAGTAATGCTGAATCAGGTTTCTTCATTGCCAAGTAGATCCTTCCCAAATTCATATTTACTGTTCCGATAGCCGATTGGTCATTTGTTTGTTGAGTTAATCGTAAGGCTTGCCGGTAATGATATAACTGCTTTTGTACATTACCTGTGTTTTCATATAAAACACCGAGGTTAACATGGATCCACGTTAAAATTTGCAATCGAAAAAGATGATGATCTGCTGAAGAGTCACCGGGTAAAACCAATATCCTGTATCTATCCGGTGGAATGTTTTTTTCATTTTCAGGATCACTTGCTATTTCTAAACCGTTTAAAAGAGTTTGTAAAGCCATAGGATAATTTCCCATGTTCATTAATGCATAGCCCTTGCCATTCAGCGCATATGCTTCATGCAATTTATATCCTAGTTGATGGCAGATAACCCTGCCTGCTTCTGAATAATAATAGGAGCTATCCGGGTTTGATTCTGAATAATCAAAGGCCAGCGAATCCAACAATATCATTTTCAAGGTATCATTCCGGGTGGTAGCAAGCCTGTATTTTATACCGCTCATCTCTTTATCCTGAGCATTTATCTCAAGCAAGGCTGAAAGGAATAGTATCATGACCATGCAAGATCTCATCACGGGAATTTAATTGTTAAGATACAGGCAATTGAATTATGAACTCACTTCCCTCTCTTTCTTTCGTTTCTACTTTCAACTGCCCGCCGTGTACTTTGGTAACTATATCATAAGCCAAACTTAAACCCAACCCGGTTCCTTGTCCTGTTGGCTTGGTGGTAAAGAAGGGTTGAAATATCTTATTCAATACTTTTTGAGGGATACCGTTGCCGTTATCAGCCACCCTAATTTCGACCCGATAGCTATCGGGTTTGCCCCTATCCCCTGAAGGGGAACCGAGTCTTTTAGTTGATACAGTCACTATTGGCTCGTAAATGATCGCCGGGCCCTCTTTCACCCCTTTAGGGGATGGGGGCGTTTGTTTTTGTTTTTCACTCACTGCATAAAAAGCATTGTTGATCAAATTAAGAATTACTCTTCCGACTTCCTGGGGTACTACATTTAATTTTCCAACCGTTGGATCAAAATCGGTTTTAAAATTTGCATCGAATGTTTTGTCTTTTGCACGAAGACCATGATAAGCTAATCTCAAATATTCATCTGCTAACGCATTTATATCTGTGAGTTCTTTTTGTCCGCTGCTGGTTCTTGAATGTTGCAGCATTCCTTTTACAATCGCATCGGCTCTCCTGCCGTGATGATTTATTTTTTCAAGATTTTGTTCAATATCATCAAGCAACTCTTTTACTTCGGTGTCTTCAATTTTTAATTTTTCATTTTTAATTCTTAATTCTTCTATCAGCTCTTTATTCACATCGGAGAAATTATTGACAAAGTTCAACGGGTTTTGAATCTCATGGGCAATACCGGCCGTTAATTCTCCCAGGGAAGCCATCTTTTCTGATTGGATCAATTGCTGTTGGGTCGCTTTTAGATTATCGTATGCCTGCTCGATCTTTATCTTGGCTTTGTGTTTCTGACGATTGTTCCGATAAAAAATT
>DASVAM010000220.1:0-3845 GCA_036376375.1 Chitinophagaceae bacterium | reverse complement strand
TGTTTTTTTCTATTGGCTGTTCAAAACCGGGCTTTACCCATTCCAGATACCAGCTGCAGAAATCATCCCAGATCAACGAATAAATTGTTTTAAGTGCTTCGCTTAAACGAAAATCTTTATAAAGAAGTTCGATGTCAGCTTTTGCCTGGTTCAATCTATTTTCAAACCACTCAACCGCGAAATTTTCTTTCGACTCCGAACTCCTAACTCTGGACTCCCAACCCCGAACCAGCTTCAACGCATTCCAGATCTTATTATTAAAGTTTCTTCCCTGGTCACAGCTGCTATCATCAAATAGAAGATCATTTCCGGCAGGAGAGGAGATCATGATCCCAAAGCGAACCGCATCTGCACCAAAGCGGTCAATGAGATCAAGCAAGTCTGGCGAGTTGCCAAGACTCTTACTCATTTTTCTTCCTTGCTTATCTCTAACCATTCCGGTGAAATATACATGATCAAAAGGCTTTGACTCCATATACTCCATTCCAGCCATGATCATTCTTGCCACCCAAAAGAAAATAATGTCTTGTCCAGTTACAAGTACGGAGTCGCCGCTGGGATTCTTGCCGGGGTAATAGTAATTTATGTCTTTATTATTCGGCTTGGTAATTCCATAAAAAACTTCTATAGGCCATAACCATGAAGAGAACCAAGTATCAAGCACATCGTCATCTTGCTTCAATTGAGCATTGAATATTGAGTATTGAGTATTGAATATTTTTTGCGCTTCATCCTCATTCTCCGCAACTACAAACTTCCCCGAATCGTCATACCACGCCGGAATTCTCTGGCCCCACCAAAGCTGACGACTAATACACCAGTCTTTTACATTCTCCAGCCAATATTTATAAGTAGCCAGGAATCGTTCTTCGGGATGAATTTTTACGTTACCACTCAGCACTGCGTTCAATGCTTTTTCTGCAAGAGGTTTCATCTTTACAAACCACTGCGTTGAAATCCGCGGCTCAACAACCGCATTTGTTCTTTGTGAAAATCCAAGTCTTGTTGCGTACTCCTCGTCTTTTATTAATAAACCATCATTTTTTAATTTTTCAATCGCTTTTTTTCTGGCCGCAAACCTGTCAAGACCAATAAACACTTGTGCAGCTTCGCTCATTGTGCCATCAGGGTTCAATGTGTCGATTGTTTCAAGATTGTGTTTTAATCCAAGATTGTAGTCGTTGATATCATGCGCCGGTGTAATTTTCAATGCGCCTGTTCCGAATTCTTTGTCGACATACTCATCAAAAATTACAGGCACTACACGATCCACAAGGGGAACGATCACTTTCTTTCCTTTTAAGTAGGCATAACGTTCATCATCGGGATGAACGCACACTGCTGTATCGCCCATAATCGTTTCGGGACGTTGAGTGGCGATAACAATATAGTCCACGGTCGACGGCCCACGGTCCACAGCTTTACTGTGGACCGTTGACTGTTGACTGTCAACCACTCTATATTTTACATAATAAAGCGTCCCTTGCAGTTCTTTATATTCTACTTCTTCGTCGCTCAATGCCGTTTTTGCCGCCGGGTCCCAGTTGATCATTCTTGCACCACGATAAATAAGGCCTTTGTTATATAGATCAACAAAGATTTTTATGACTGCTTTGTAATAATGATCATCCATTGTGAAGCTCACACGATCCCAATCCACACTGCAACCAAGCCGATCGATCTGGTTATAGATGATGCCACCGTACTTTTCTTTCCATTCAAACGCATATTTCAAAAATTCTTCACGACCAATCGTGTTTTTGTCGATGCCTTTTTCTTTCAGCATCTGCACAACTTTTGCTTCAGTTGCGATCGAAGCATGGTCACTGCCGGGTACCCAGCATGCATTATAACCAGTCATTCTTGCTTTACGCACAAGAATATCCTGCACCGTTTCATTCAGTGTATGTCCCATGTGCAGTACACCCGTAACATTGGGCGGAGGAATAACAACTGTAAAAGGTGGCCTGTCGTCCGGAGTAGAATTAAAATATCTTTTAGACTTCCAATGCGAGGTCCATTTTTCTTCTATTGATCCGGGTTCAAAATTTTTCGATAATTTAATACCCCCATCCCCTAAAGGTGTGTTTTGAGGCTCACTATTATTTTGCGCATCACTCATTTCTTTTCTTTTATTATGATACCAGCTTTAGTACTACTATTACCCTTCTATTGTGTCACTCACTTCTACATTCTGTAATTCTACTGAGCTTGTTCGAAGATGCCGAATAGATTTTCTGCAGTACAAGAGTGCGACGAAAGGGGCGGTGGCGGATGCAATGCAGCTAACCGCATAAAAATCCTAACCGGCCGCAAATTTACCGCCTTTCGGGTAGATAATGAAACGTCAATGAAAGCATTCAGCGCCAGAAAAATTAATGTATAAAACCAGTTTTTACAGAGCGAAATACTTACTTTGAAGCCTCAACAGTTTTTATGGAAAGGACGCTTTATTCATGGCATAGCCCTTCGGTGAACAAGGATATGCCCATCGCCATTTATGGACATTATGGATTTGCATTGCTATTGGTTCCTACAGCCGCTGCAGATTACCTGGAATATGAGCGGTTTCAATTATTGGATCATATAGCACCTTTTATTGAGGCGGGTAAATTAAAAGTGTATTCAGTTGACAGCATCAATAATGAAAGCTGGCTCAATAATAATATGAATCCGCGGGATAAATCTATCCGTCACCAGCAGTGGAATGACTATATATTTAATGAAGTTGTTCCATTCATTCGTACCAATTCAAGCCAGGATACAATGATCTATACCTGTGGGGCATCGTTCGGTGCATTGCACAGCATGAATTTGTTTTTGAAAAGACCGGATATTATTAATGGAGTAATTGCAATGAGTGGCGTTTATGACCTGACTGAGTACACCAAAGGTCATTATGACGACGATGTTTATTTCAACAGCCCGATGCACTACATGCCTAATTTAACTGATCATAATGTGCTTGAGCAAATACGGCGAACGCATCACCTTCATATTTTTTCCGGTAGCGGTGCGTATGAGGATCCGGGCAGCAGCGGTCGTTTCGCCAAAATTCTTTACGATAAAGGAATTAACTACGAACTGGATATTTGGGGACAGGAGTGGCCCCATGATTGGGATACCTGGCGTGCAGCTTTACCGCATTATTTAGCGACTAGGTTTTAGCAACTAATCCTGCGGGATCATCTTTTTCAATCTTTGCAGAAATTCATCTCTTGGGATCATCCGTGCACCAAAACTTTCCAGATGCTCGGTATAGACCTGGCAGTCGATCAATTCGACACCATCGTTTTTCAGATGCTCAACAAATTTTATAAAGGCATATTTGCTTGCATTACTTTGTTTGCTGAACATACTTTCACCAAAAAATATTTTTCCGATTCTTACGCCATACAAACCACCAACCAATTCGCCATTTTTCCAGACCTCAGCGCTGTGCGCAAGACCAAGTTTGTGCAAATTGGTATAAGCTTTTTTTACTTCATGGGTGATCCATGTACCTGCCTGCCCTTTTCTTTTGATTGTTTTGCAATTTCCGATAACATGGTCAAAAACCTTATCGGTGGTAAAATTGAATGCATTTTGTTTCAATAATTTTTTCATGCTCTTGCTCACCTTCATTTCATCCGGAAACAAAACAAAGCGGGGATCGGGACACCACCAAAGAATGTGTTTGCCTTCATACCAGGGAAATATGCCTTTGCTGTACGCTACTAATAAGCGATCAACCGATAAGTCACCGCCGACAGCTAATAATCCATCAGGTTCTGCAAGATGAACGGGAGGGAAGGCGAATTCTTTTTCTATAACAAATAACGGCATGGGAAAAAATTACGGGCTAT
>DASVAM010000194.1:0-15595 GCA_036376375.1 Chitinophagaceae bacterium | reverse complement strand
GGATCAATGATCGCTGCTTCGCCATCGCTTTCGATATAATAAGCACCTTGTGCAAGACAACCTGTGTAGATTTGTTCAATTTTCATAATAAAATATTTATGGAGCAAATTTGAAATTGTTTTCAGACCAGCACTATGACTTTTGTCACATTGCCGTTGTAAAGAAGAGTTCTTTAACAATTATATAGATTCCCATTACCAAAATGAACCAGCCAAACCATTTCTGTAGCCTTTCTCCGGGCATTTTCTTGTTGATTGCATTTCCGATAAAGATCCCCAGTACAGCTGCAGCCGTAACAATCATTAATAGTTTCCAGTCCATATCGTAATGAGAAAGATCACCCGTGAAACCAATTAAAGATTTTGCGGCAATGATAACAAGGGACGTGCCTACTGCAAGTTTCATCGGGAGTTTACTAAAAAGGACCAATGCAGGTATAATCAGGAAACCACCACCAGCACCTACAAAACCGGTAAGAATGCCCACCACGGCTCCTTCAAGAATGATCATTGGATAATTGAACTCCTGTTGCTGTGGTCTGTCATTTTCTTTTTCGCCGTTTTTTATCATCGAATAAGCGGCCCCCACCATTAGTATGGCAAACAAAACCATGATGAGAATCGGTTTTGTTATTTCAAAGCTTCCGGCATTGAAAATATGATGAGGTATTAGCGGCACAAGAAATTTTCTTGTTACAAAAACCGCCAAAATAGAGGGTATACCAAAAATAACCGCCCTTTTAAGATTCACCAGTCCTTGCCGGTATTTGGGGATCGCGCCTACAAGGCTTGTGGTGCCGACAATAAATAACGAATAAGCCGTGGCAATAACAGGATCAATACCAAAAAGATAAACAAGAACAGGTACCGTCAGGATAGAACCACCACCACCAATCAATCCCAGCGCAATTCCAATTATAACCGAGGCGATATATCCAACGATCTCCATTTTTGAAATTTGATGGCAAAATTGACTGCTTCTCTTTTCCCGGCATGTGATTAAAATCACAGTTTAATTACCTCAATTGAATTCCTGTTCAATTTTATTTTTCCAAGCTGCTCCATTTTTTTTAATAAACGACTGATCACTTCTCTTGATGAATTCAGATCATCCGCAATTTGTTGGTGAGTAAGATTCAATAAAGTCTGCCCGGCCTCCGTTTTTGCTCTTTTCAGGTAAAACTCCAGTCGCTCATCCATGTTTTTAAAAGCAATGTTATCGATCACGGTAAGCATTTCATCAAACCGGTTACGATAAGTTTGAATGACAAAATGGGACCAGCTTTTGAATTTGATCATCAGGTCATCCATCAGTTGCACAGGCAACATTAGCACCTCGGTATCTTCAACAGCTATGGCGGTTATTTCACTTGTTTGGGACTGTAATGCGCAGATGAGAGAAACGGCACAAGCTTCCCCCGGACCAAGATAATAGATCAGGAATTCGCCTCCCTCATCATTTTGCCGGTAGATTTTTATTCTCCCACTTAATAACAACACGGTGGATTTAATATATTGGCCTGTTCTAACAATGATTTCGCCAGCACGAAAATTTCTTTCAATGGCATTTTTCTCCAATATTTCTATTAATTGAGGTTCAAATTGCGGGAATAATTTTTTCCAATCCATTTTTTAAAAATTATGGTTCTAAAACTTTTTCCATTTGCATGCTCCGGCTTCCTTTCACCAGTATATAACTGTTTTGGAAATGTTGTCCGGCAAACCATTCTTTTGCCGCTAAAGAACTTTCAAATGTAAGGAATGGATGAGGGAGCTTTAGAAAATCTCCGCCGACAAGCACCACTTCTTTCCATGAATATTTTTTTATCAGGTCAATTATTGCCTGGTGTTCCTGTAAACTTCCCTGACCAAGTTCAGCCATCGCCCCCAGCATCAGTATTTTATTTTCTGCATTCTTCTCTGCAAAATTTTCAACCGCCAGTTTCATACTGCTTGGGTTGGCATTGTATGCATCGAGAATTATTTTATTCGACTCTTTTTCTATCAACTGTGAACGGCTGTTGGACGGAACATAGTTTTCAATGGCTGATTTTATTTTTTGCTCGGGCACTTCAAAGAATTTTCCAACGGTCACGGCGGCCAGCACGTTGGGTAAATTGTATTCACCGACCAAATGAGTGGAGATGATGCCATCATCAAGACCTTGTGTTATTTCAACTTTCAGGAAGGTTTCACCGGGAAGAATTTTTCCGATAACATGATCATTTTCCTTTGTTCCGTATTTAATAATGCCACTGATGCCTTTACTCATTTCCTGCAAGTATTCATAGTCCCACATTACAAAAGCAAAGCCGTGTGTCAGTGTACGCAGATGATCAAACAGTTCACCTTTTCCTTTTCTAACTCCTTCTTCACTACCGAATCCCTCCAGGTGAGCTTTGCCACAATTTGTGATCAGGCCGTGTGTTGGTAAAGCAATTCTACAATAACCGGCAATTTCTTTCTGATGGTTGGCGCCCATTTCGATCACCGCCATTTCTGCATCAGCTTTTATTTTTAAGATCGTCAGGGGTATGCCAATATGATTGTTGAGGTTGCCTTCAGTGGTGTAAGTTCTGAAAGATGAAGAAAGAACGGCATGGATCAATTCTTTGGTGGTGGTTTTTCCATTGCTTCCGGTAATTGCAATAAATGGAATCTGCCTGCCGCCCGGCAGCGTGTCAAATTGCTTACGATGATAAAGCGCCAATTCCTGTAACGCTGTCAATACATCCGGCACCAAAAATGTTTTTCCGGGGACTTCATATTCTTTTTCATCGATCACAACATAAGCTGCACCGGTATCGATGGCTTTTTTTGCAAACGAATTACCATTAAAATTCGGGCCCTTCAATGCAAAAAAAATATCTCCGTTTTTTAATTTCCTTGTATCAGTTTGTACCGATGGATATTGCTGGTAAATCTTATATAGTTCTTCGATCATTATAAGCAAATGTAAAGGCTAAATTAAAAAGCCCCATCAATGATGACGGGGCTTTTAGTATTATGAAATGAAAAGCTTAGCGTTTTTGACGTTTGCTCTTCCACCAGTTACCTGTTTTTCTTTTATTACCTTCTGTGCTACCCATACGGCTCATTGCACAACGGAAACCAACCGTAGCGCTTGCCTGATCTTCTTCCATGAAACGACGGGTACCAGGGCTTAACCAATAAGCGTAATCAGCCCAGCTACCGCCTTTGTACACTCTGGATTTATCACTTACGAGTGTTGTGATTCCATAACCGTAGTTTGATTGTGATAATGAGTCACCATCAATAAAGTTGATCACATTACCACGCTGATAGTTTCTGCGCATCATGCTTTCTTTATCAGTAACGTCGGTATATTTTACACGACCCATGCTATCTCTTGCGAAACGTGTTGTAGGATCACTTGAAGTAGAGTCGGCAATAAGCATTTTTTGATATTTGTTACCACGATAAGGAGCAACGTCGTCAGCATCAAGTAAAGTAAGCGGTCTGTACACATCAGCTACCCACTCACTTACGTTACCAGCCATGTTATATAAACCAAATCCGTTTGGATAAAATGCTTTAACATCCGCTGTATAGATCGCATCGTCATTCAATCCACCGGCCACACCGGCATAGTCACCATTGCCTCTCTTAAAGTTTGCAAGCATCATGCCCTGCCAGCTACCATGACGTGTATCACGTAAACCATTTGGATTATGGCTCCATGGATAAATCTGCTTGTTCATTGTCAACTCCTCTCCACGCTTGCCTTCCTTAACGCTTGGTCTCGGGTTTTGTGCGATATAACCTAAAGCTGCATACTCCCACTCAGCTTCTGTCGGTAAGCGATAATCCGGCTGAAGAATACCGTCCTCCATAGTTACCTGTGTACGCGGTGTTCCTTGTGCAGTTTTTAAAGTGCTTTTTTTGCCGGTTCTTCCTGGCTGAGGAGCATAAAAACCTAATAGATATGATTTCGTTGTAAAGTTATCTTCACCTTGTTGAGCCTGCAAACCCTGTTTTGCAGCTAAACCATTGTCAATCAGAGCTCCTTCATTTACACGGTCACTTCTCCATAAACAGAAGTCATAAGCCTGTTTCCAGCTAACACCAACAACCGGGTAATTGTTGAAACTCGGATGGCGCAAATAATATTCCACCAAAGGTTCATTGTACGCCAACTCACTACGCCACACAAGTGTGTCAGGTAATGCTGCATCAACGATCTTTTGGTAAGAAGGGTCATTTGCAGGATCAAATACACGGTTAAGCCAGTAAAGGTATTCACGGTAATGGACGTTGGCTACCTCTGTTTTATCAATATAAAACGACGGAACAGTCTGACGGCGCGGGATATTATTAAAATCACCTATCACGTCCTCATCAGTTTGACCCATTGTGAATGTACCGCCGGGTACGAACACAAGACCGGGTCCAGTTGCCTGTTCTTTTTCTTTGGATACCTGGTATCCACCCATATTCTTGTCGTTGTAATTCCAGCCGGTAACTTCCGACTTGTCGTATTTCTTTTTGCCGAATAGGCCTTTGCCTTTACATGACGCTAACAGAAGGGCGCAGGATAAAAGGATAATTAAGTTTTTCACTTTCATAGTTTTTTGTATAAACCTTTGAATTGGAATAAATTTAACGCCGGTTGGGATAAAATATTGCACCTTAATAAGATTTTATCTACCGCATCTGCGAATATAGGCAGTTTATAATGATTTTATTAAGCATAAATACCTTTTGTGAGCTCGTTAAAGCCCCCGTAACTTATAAGGAAACGATGAGGAGATTTACCGTTATAACTTTCTATCTAATATGCTTTTTTTCAGCTGATGTCAGTGCCCAGAGAGTTTATAAAGCGAATTCGGTTCTGGCATCAGGTACATGGGCTAAAGTTGCTGTAAAAGAAAGCGGTATTTATAAGATCGATGTTCCCTTTTTAGGATCGCTCGGCTTTAATACCTTAAACCTTTCAGCCGCTTCAATAAGACTTTTTGGGAATGGTGGCGGAATGCTTAGCGAAGCAAATGCAGATATCCCCGTTGACGATCTTGCTGAAAATGCGATCATGGTCGTTGACGGGGGGGATGGTGTATTCAACGGATCTGATTATTTTCTTTTTTATGGAGCAGGGCCCGATACATGGATCAACGATTCTTTGAATAAAAGATTTACTCACCGGAAAAACATCTATGCTGATTCAGCCTATTATTTCATTACCGTTGGAGGGTCGGGAAAGAGGATTGCAACATCACAGGTGAACGGCACGCCAACTCTCACTGTGAATTCATTCAGTGAAAGGATCTTTCACGAGCTTGACACGATAAATCTGCTGGCAAGTGGGAAGGAATGGCTCGGAGAAGAGTTTGCCGATGCGCCGGGGAAAACTCTTTCAAGAACTTTTTCCATTAGCATCCCCAATCTAATACCGGGGTCGCCCTCTATGTTGATTTCTAATTGCGTAGCAAGGTCTATAAATGTACCGAGCCGTTTTGACGTAAGGATCAATAGTCAGCTGGTGCAACAGATCAATATTCCTTCAACCGGAGCAGGGTTATATGATCTGTTTGGTCAACAAACACAACAGCAATCGGATATTTTATTATCGCAGGAATCATTACAGATCCACTATACTTACTTGCCGGGTGGTTTTAATGCACAGGGGTGGTTGAATTTTTTTGAGATACATGCAAGAAGAAATCTTGTTTTAAATAGTGGACGGCAATTGCTTTTTCGCGACTGGAATAGTGTTGGAAATAACATTTGTGAATTCGTAATCAGCAACGCGACCAATAATACACAGGTTTGGGATATCACCGATCCATTTTCCATTGTCAGAATGCAGGGAAATCTTTCCGCAAATGAATTTCGGTTTGTCAATGATGCACTGCGATTAAAGGAATACATTGCTTTTGACCCCGTAAATGCATTGATTCCGGGAAAGGCCGGCCGGATACAAAACCAGGACCTGCACAATTCACCGCAAACAGACTATTTAATTGTCACCAATAACCTGTTGTTATCACAGGCAGAACGATTAGCTTCCTATCACAGGCAAAGAAATCTACGAGTGACCGTCGTCACGGCAGATAAAATTTTTAATGAGTTCTCTTCAGGTGTGCAAGACCCCGTTGCAATTCGTGATTTTGTGAAGATGTATTTCGACAAAGCTGGCAGTAACCCGGTGAATCGTCCGAAATATCTTTTATTATTTGGCGATGCATCCTTTGACTATAAAAACAGGGTAACGAATAATACAAACCTGGTTCTCGCATATGAGAGTCAAATTTTTCTTGATCCTTTAAGCACATACACGAGTGATGATTTTTTTGGATTTTTAGATGATAATGAGGATATCAACTCCGGCTTAATCACCAATCTGCTGGATATTGGGATCGGGAGAGTACCCGCTAAAAGTGTGGAGGAAGCAAAAAATTATGTTGATAAAGTATTTAATTATTATTCCAAAGAAAGTTTTGGCGCCTGGCGAAATAATATTTCATTTATCGCCGATGATGAAGACAATAACCTTCACTTGCAGGATGCAGAATTAATAACCGGAACCGTTTCTTCCAACCCGGTTTTCAATATTCAGAAGATCTATATGGATGCATTTGAACAACAAAGTGGCGCTGCCGGCAGCCGGTATCCCAGGGTGAATGAAACGATCAATAATCAAATCGCTAACGGCCTATTGCTTTTTAATTTTATCGGGCACGGTGGTTCCACAAGACTCGCAGAAGAAGTGGTACTTGATCAGCCAATGGTAAATGGATGGACCAACACTTACCGGCTTCCTTTGTTTGTTACGGCGACTTGTGATTTTGCACCATTTGATAATCCATTTACGAACTCACTCGGTGAAAATATTCTGGTAAGACCACGGAGCGGCGGCATTGCAATGATGACAACAACACGACTTGTGTTTTCATTTAGCAACCGGATCATGAATAACAACTACATGCAGTTTGCGATGCAGCCTGATGCAAATGGTAAATACCGAAGTCTTGGCGAAGCAGTAATGGCGGCCAAAAATTATACGTATCAAAATTCAGGTGATCTGATCAATAACCGGAAGTTCACATTGCTTGGAGACCCTGCTTTGACGCTTGCATTTCCGCGGTTCAGGATAAAAACAACAAAACTGAATTCAATTGATCCTTTATTGGGAACCGATACATTATCTGCCGGAGAAAGAGTAATCGTGGAGGGAGAGATTACAGATAATAATGGCTCAATTCTTTCATCTTTGAATGGAACTCTTTACCCGGTTATTTTTGATAAACCACAAACCGTTACAACAAAAGCAAATGATCCCGGAAGTCAGCAAACACCCTTTCAACAGCAATCAAGTGTTTTGTTTAAAGGAAAAGCTTCGGTCAATAATGGCAAATTCAGTTTTTCCTTTAAAGTTCCAAAGGATATCAATTATCAATTTGGTCCCGGGAAAATCAGTTATTACGCCGAAGACGGAATAATAGAGGGAGGCGATTTTTTTGATCGATTTATCGTGGGTGGTTCTTCGACAACAGTTGACAACGATCAAGCGGGTCCGGAAATAAGAGCCTGGTTAAATGATGAAAAATTTGTGAATGGCAGCATCGTTAATCAAAAACCGACACTGGTCCTGAAACTCATCGACTCATCCGGAATCAATACTTCAGGGACGGGTATCGGTCATGACATAACAGCTACCCTGGATAACAACAGCAATCAAATATTCAACCTCAACAATTACTACGAGGCCGATATTGATAACTACGGGCAGGGCTATGTTCGTTTTCAATTGCCTGAATTAGAGCCGGGGTTGCATTCATTAAAGATAAAAGTTTGGGATGTGCTCAATAATTCTTCTGAATTCATTCTTGATTTTACTGTAACGAATGATGATGAATTAGTGGTCGATCATGTCCTTAATTATCCTAATCCATTTACAACCAGGACACAATTCTGGTTTGAGCATAACAAACCGGGACAGGATCTCTTTGTCCAGGTTCATATATTTTCGCTGTCCGGAAAGGTTGTAAAAACGATCGAAAAAACAATAAATACGGCCGGAAACCGTTCTTCTGACGTGGAATGGGATGGCAGAGATGACTTTGGAGATAAGATTGGAAGAGGGGTTTATGTGTATCGATTAAAGGTAATATGCCCGGGATCTAAGCCCCGGATTATCACTGAAAAGCTGGTAATTTTTTGAGACTTACAACCGAACAAAAAATAATACTTTAGAACCATCAATTTTAAAATTCTTCTATATTTACAATAACCTAAACTGTTACTAATGAGACCCACTGCATTTAAACTGACTGCTGCGATCCTGATCCTTGTCGGAATTTCCCAAACCACCAAATCCCAGGAACTTAACGTTGTTACGACCGCAGTGCCCTTCTTACGCATTGCTCCTGATGCCCGATCCGGCGGAATGGGTGAGGTTGCAATCGCCGTTACACCGGACGCAAATGCATCCTTCTGGAATCTCGCAAAAGTCCCTTTTAACACAAGTAAAGGGGGAATATCGTTATCATATACACCGTGGTTAAAGGACATTTTAAGTGACGTTTATCTCGCAGCAGCAGCAGGTTATTATAAATTCGATGATCAGCAAGCGATTTCTGGTTCCCTGCGTTATTTCAGTCTTGGAAATATCCAGTTTACCGATAATCTTGGTAATGATTTGAATTCGTTTCGTCCCCGTGAATTTGGAATCGATGTTGGTTATTCAAGAAAGCTTAATGAAAAATCAGGTATCGGGGTAGGTTTAAAATACATTTATTCAAATCTTGCACAGGGTCCCGCGGCTGGTAATAATTATAAAGCCGCCAATGCCGTTGCCGGTGATATCGCCTATTATTACCAGGGACATAATGATGTTGGACAAGGCTGGGCGTTTGGTGCAGTTCTGAGCAATCTCGGGTCAAAGATTTCTTATACAGATAATGCTGATCAAAAAGATTATATACCTGCTAACTTAGGATTAGGTACTACTTATAAAAGAGTTTTTAATGCTCAGAATTCGTTAACCTTTGGCGTTGATGTAAATAAATTATTGGTTCCGACTCCGCCCGCAGACCCTGCTACTCCCCAGCAGTTGGAAGATTACCGCAGCAAAAGTGTGATCAGTAGCTGGTTCAGCTCTTTTAGCGATGCTCCTGATGGATTCAGCGAAGAGATCAAAGAATTCCAGCTGTCAGTTGGCATGGAATACTGGTACAATAATCAGTTTGCATTGCGTGGAGGCTATTTCCATGAAGATAAAACAAAAGGTAACCGCAGATATTTTACAATGGGTGTTGGTATAAAGTATAATAGCTTCGGTCTTGATTTCTCCTACCTGCTTCCTTCAGGCAGCGGTGTTGATCGCAATCCATTATCAAATACATTACGTTTCTCATTACACTTTAATTTCGATGGTTCCGGAGCGACTACTGGTAATTAAGAATGATAAATAATTCATAGGGACGTCTCGCCTAAGGCGAGACGTCTTTTTTCATACGAATGCTACATGGAGCCCATGGGGCTTTGGCATATATTTGAATAAATAAAGAATTCATGTCTTATCGAATTGGAAGCGGGGTTGACTTTCACCAGCTACAAAAAGGCAGGGAGCTATGGATCGGCGGCGTACATATACCATTTAAGAAAGGAGCTTTAGGGCATAGCGATGCGGATGTGCTGCTCCATGCCATCTGTGATGCTTTGCTTGGCGCACTTGCATTAGGTGATATCGGGATCCATTTTCCAAATACTTCTGAAGAGTTTAAAAATATTCAGAGTAGAATATTATTGCAAAGAACAATGGAACTGGTTAAGCAAAATGGATATTCCGTTGTAAATATTGACAACACCATTTGCCTGGAGGAACCTAAGTTGAAACAATACACACCGGATATGCGAAAGATAATTGCTGCTGCGACTAACATTTCTGAGAATGATGTTTCAATAAAAGCGACAACAACAGAAGAGATGGGATTTATCGGAAAAGGAAAAGGTATTATGGCATATTCTACAGTTTTGCTTCAAAAAGTTTAACTAGTTATTGTTATCATTGAACCTTCTTTCTGCCTTCGAAACTTTAACTTTGCCAGCATGTCATCAGTGAACATAAGGATCGTTAATACATCTGCAAATCCGTTGCCTCAATACGCAACAAAAGGATCGTCCGGAATGGATGTAAGGGCTGCATTGGAGGTGCCGGTGACGCTTCAGCCGCTTGAGCGGACGTTGATACCGACAGGGTTGTTTGTAGAAATTCCTGTTGGTTATGAAATTCAAATCAGACCACGAAGCGGGCTGGCTGCTAAACAAGGGATCACCTGCCTGAATACACCCGGAACCATCGATTCCGATTACCGGGGAGAGATCAAGGTCATATTGATCAACCTTTCTTCGGAGCAGCAGGTTATTAATCATGGCGACAGAATTGCTCAAATGATAGTTCAAAGGTCAGAAAGGGCCGAGTTTGAGCAAGTGGAATTTTTAAATGAAACTGAAAGGGCCGCAGGTGGTTTTGGCCATACAGGAAAACAATAAGGATGACCAGGTTTATTCTGATAATAGTTACAGGAACATTGCTGATATCATCATGCCGGTCTACCCGTAAAATTCAATCGGCTATCTCGGTAAAAAAAGATACTGCACAAGTCGCGCAGCCAACCTCTGACCCACACCAGGATTCAATCAGGTTTATCAAAGAAAATTATGATAAACTCGTTGCAAATAATATCGGCTTTGAAACTTTTTCTGCAAAGGTGAACACAGATTATGAAGGCAGCGATGGCAAGAAATATGATGTCAATGTTTTTATCCGGATGAAAAAAGACAGTCTCATTTGGATATCAGTGAATGGCGCATTGGGAATTGAGGGAATGCGGGTATTGATCGACAAAGATTCGGTACGCATTTTAAATAAGCTTGATAAGGAATACCAGGTGCGTTCATTAGAATACTTAACGGAAGTAGCTGCATTGCCACTCGATCTTCGTACGGTACAGGAAATAATTATCGGTAACCCGGTTTTTCTTGACACCACGAACTTTGTGTCTTATTCGGTTACAGAAAATAATATTTCTTTTTTGAGCGAAGGGCAATGGTTCCGACACCTGATCTCAATGGATAATAACGATCATTTGGTTTTGCATAGTAAGCTCGATGATATTGATATAGCAAGAAACAGAACCTGCTTTCTTACGTATTCTGATTATGAAACAGACAAGGGAGTGAAATTTTCAAAAAACCGTATTATCTCGGTCACGGAGAAAAATAAACTTGACGTCAAGCTTAATTTTAAGCAATATGCTTTTAATGAAACGTTAAGTTACCCGTTTACGGTACCGAAAAACTATAAAAAGAAATTATAAATAAAATTTAATTTGCAGCCGATCGTTTTAATAAGATCCCAACCCTTCATCGATTTACCACAAAAACAAAAGGTAACCATGAAAAAAAGCATCTATCTCCTCTTCGCCTTTTTGTTCTCTTCCTGTTTTCTTTTTGCCCAAACTGACGATAAAGCCCAGCTTGAAAGGGAGCGGCAGGAAATACAAAAAGAGATCAATGAGATCCAGGGTGAGTATAATAAATTAAAGGGTAAAACCAAGCAGATCGTCGGTCAATACAATCTTCTTGACAGGAAAATAAAATTGCAGAATAAGTATATCAGCAATATCAGCAAAGAACTTCGCATGATCGATGATGATATTTACCTGAGTAATGTGGAGATCTACCGCCTTTCGAAATTATTGGATACGTTGAGGGCTCAATATTCACGCAGTGTAGTGTATGCCTATAAGAACAGGAGTAATTATGATTTTTTGAATTTCATTTTTTCGGCCAATAGCTTCAACGATGCGATCAAGCGGGTCACTTATCTGAAGAGCTATCGTGCTTATCGTGAGCAACAGGTGAGCACCATTAAGGAAACACAGGCATTAATTACCAAAAGAAAGCAGGACCAGTTATCCAAAAAAAAGCAAAAGGATGATGCCCTGCAAAATCAAACGGTCCAGGCCAGGAATCTGGAAGGACAGAAGAAGGAAAAGGATGTGGTGATTGGTCAATTGAAATCGCAGGAAAAAGATCTCGAAAAGAAATTGAATGCCAAGAAAAAAAGGGTAAGGGAAATAAATACAGCTGTTGATGCGATCGTAAAAAGATTGATCAAAGAGGAACAGGCAAGGTTGGCGGCGTTAACACCCAAAACGACAAGCCCGGCAAGTTCCGGCACAAACCCTTCTTCAGGTGCAGGGACCAAGGTCGTGAAGACGGAAAGCAGCTATCTTGAATTAAATGCGGAATCAAAAGCATTGGGTGCAAGTTTTGAAAATAATAAAAATAGACTGCCGTGGCCGGTGGACCAGGGATATGTTTGCATTCATTATGGTTCTTACACAATTGAAGGAACAAAACTGAGAGGCGATAATCCCGGTATTACTATTTGCACGCCAAAACCAGGCACCAATGTGAAATCAGTATTTGACGGCGAAGTAGTAAGCGTTTTTAATATCGGTGACACGAAATCGGTCATGATTCGCCACGGAAAATATTTTACAGTGTATAGTAATCTTGCTTCGGTAAGTGTGAGTAAAGGCGCTGACGTAAAGAGAGGTCAATCGATTGGCTCGGTAGCCGTAGATGAAGAAGATGGTGAAGGCGGCAAGCTTGAATTCCTGTTAATGAATGAAAACAAAAAATTGAACCCTGAATTGTGGCTGAATAAATAAGTCATGTAGCCGTTGTCAATATATAAAGTCATCCAAAACGTAGCCCACGGTTTAAGCCGTGGGCTACGTTTTATTAAAGAAATTTCTCATACAGGTTTTCGTAAAGGGGAATAACCTTGCTGATATCATATTCCTGCGCATGTGCGGCGGCTCTTTTCTTAAATTTTCTCAGTATTTCATTGTCACGCAGAATTTTTATCGCCTGTTGACCCATTGCTTTTACATCGCCCACGTCACCCATATACCCGGTTTCGCCGGGTACATTTATTTCACTCAGGCCACCCGCGTTTGTTGTCACGATCGGGACACCTGCCGCCATTGCTTCCAATGCTGCCAAACCAAAACTCTCATATTCGGACGGTAATAAGAACAAATCAGCTATTGCCAGAATATCTTCCATTTGTTCCTGCTTGCCAACAAACCGGATCTCATCGCAAAGATTTAATTCCCTGCAAAGATCTTCAGCGGCAGGTCGCTCGGGGCCGTCGCCGACAAGCATTAACCGGCTTGGTATTTTATCATTTACTTCTTTAAAGATTCTTATCACATCGGGTATTCGTTTCAGCTTTCTGAAATTTGATGCATGCATTATAACTCTCTCCCCGTTTGGTGCGATCATCTTTTTAAATGCATCGATCGGTTTGCGGTTAAAGCGGCTTACATCGACGAAATTCTTGATGACATCTATGTTTTTTTGAATCTTAAAATGCTTATACGTTTCATCACGAAGATTATCTGACACAGCGGTGATCGCATCACTTTCATTGATTGAAAATGTTACAACCGGCGCGTAGGTTTTATCTCTTCCCACAAGCGTAATATCCGTGCCATGTAAAGTGGTAATAACAGGAATATTTTTTCCTTCCTTCTTTAAAATTTGCTTGGCCATATAGGCGGCGGATGCATGTGGTATGGCATAATGCACATGCAACAGGTCAAGGTTATTGTTTTTTATCACATCTACCATTGTACTGGCGAGTGCCGTCTCATAGGGTGGATAATCAAACAACGGATAGGTGGGTACATGTACTTCGTGGTAAAAAATATTGGGTGTAAAGGAACCAAGTCTTACGGGTTGCTGGTAAGTTATAAAATGGACATGGTGTCCTTTTTGCGCCAGTGCTTTTCCCAATTCAGTTGCCAATACTCCTGATCCTCCGAATGTGGGATAACAAACAATTCCTATTCTCATCGTTTTGGTGATCGTCATAGCCCCCGAAGGTAATTACTTAAATTTTATTTGCTGTTGCCGCTTATATCAATAATTTGTTACAAAACCGGGCATTCTTTATTTTCAGCCTTTAAACACTACACATGAAGAATTTCATTTTTACAATTCTCACGTTTTTATTCTCTTCAGGCATTTTTTCACAGGAGGATTCAGTAATGATCAGGAAGATCTCTGATGAAATTTTGGTGAATGGCAAAGCGTATGAGAATCTGCGTCACCTTACTAAAAAAATAGGGGGAAGATTAGCGGGATCCGCACAAATGACAATGGCCGAGCAATGGGGGAAAAGGTTGATGCAGGAAAGTGGCGCCGACAAGGTGACCATGCAGCAATGCAAAGTACCACATTGGGTAAGAGGCGGACAGGATAAAGCCAAAACAATAAATGGCAACAGGAAGCTTGACGTAGTTGCTTTAGGGAATTCAATTGGCAGCGGACCAAAAGGAGTGAAGGCAGAAGTGCTGCTCGTGAATTCATTTGAAGAGCTCGAAAAGAAAAAGGACGAGGTAAAGGATAAGATTGTTTTTTACAATTACAAATTCAATCCCACTTTTATTCAAACCTTTCGTTCCTATGGTGATGCTTCGCAATATCGTGGTGGTGGCCCCAGTCGTGCGGCCAGGTATGGAGCCAAAGCCGTGATCGTACGAAGCATGAGTCACAGCACTGATAATAATCCCCATACGGGCGCCACAAGATATAATGACTCATTTCCAAAGATCCCGGCAGTCGCCATTGGTTTGCGTGATGCAGACTGGTTAAGTGAAGAACTTCAAAAAGGAAATCTGAGTGTGGAGATCATAACGAATGGCAAATTCCTGGACAGTGCAATTGGCCACAATGTAATTGGAGAATTAACTGGTTCAGAATTCCCGAATGAAATAATTACGGTTGGCGGTCATCTTGATAGCTGGGATAATTGTGAAGGTGCTCATGACGATGGAGCTGGTTGTGTACAAACGATCGAAATATTAAGGACGTTTAAAGCGATCGGTTATAAACCGAAGCGCACAATTCGATTTGTTTTATTTGCCAATGAGGAAAATGGTTTACGGGGTGGCAATAAATATGCTGAAGAAGCGAAAGCAAAAAATGCCCGCCCGGATGACTCGGTCGGACGGGAGAAACATATTTTTGCTTTAGAAAGTGATGCGGGGGGATTTACACCAAGAGCTTTTGGATTTACGATGAGTGACGAACAGTTTCAAAAAGTATTGCAATGGAAGCCATTGATAGCACCTTACGGTTGCAGTGAGTTCAATCGTGGTGGAGGGGGAGCTGATATCGGCCCGTTAAGAAGAGCGATACCAACAACTGCGTTAGCCGGTTTATCTCCCGATTCACAACGTTATTTCGATATTCATCATGCAAGAAATGATGTATTTGAAAATGTAAATAAACGGGAACTGGAATTAGGCGCCATTAATATGGCCGCGCTGCTCTATTTGATCGATAAGTATGGATTGTAATGGAATGAATTTTATTTCCCGCTGCGATCGCAACGGGCGGAGACGCTGCGGCCTATTTTCATTGCGAACGCTGCGTGAAACCTATTGAAGTAAATTTTTAACGGCGGTCGCTACAGAAGAAAAGGGAAATGAGCCAATAACTTTTTCCATTTGTTCCTTTATCTCTTTTGTGCAAAGTTTACCAATGGAGCC
>DASVAM010000182.1:0-19861 GCA_036376375.1 Chitinophagaceae bacterium | reverse complement strand
TTAGCCTTATGTGGGTTTTACGTTGCAGGACAAAAAAAATCCGTCTATTTTGCGCAAATAAAGTTAAATTTGTTTTAGTGAAGAGATTTCTACCAATAATATCCTTTATTCTGTTGACAGCCATTAACTCTACGGGGCAGTCTAATCGTGAGCCATCTCCCGGTGCGCTTCAGCGTATCATGAAGTTTTATCCTAATCCTGCCACCACTTTTATCAAGGCTGAATTTCAGAAGAATTATAATTCAGGATACACATTACAGATCATAAACTTCATCGGCAAACAGGTTTACGAAGCCAAAAACGTTAATTCGAGTGTAACCCTTGATCTTTCCAATTATACCCGCGGTGTTTATATTTATCAATTAAAAGACCAATCGGGAAAAGTAATTGAATCGGGCAAGTTCCAGGTGTCAAAATAAAACAATAGGCAATCATATTTTAGAGGCGTTTCAGGTAAAGCGCTTTTTTATTTTATTCCTATTGCACCTGCACGATAAGGAATTTGAGGTACTGTGTATTTTCAATGCTTCTGACGACGGGATGGTCGGGCGCCTGTGCCCGGAAACAAACCTGTCTTAACCTTCGTTTTGCATCTTTAGCCGCCATTTCAATCGTTTGTAAAAACAATTCAGCGCTTACGAGACTTGTACAGGACGAAGTGATGAGGAACCCACCAGGCTTTATAAGTTTCATCCCTCTTAAATTAATTTCCTTATACCCCGCTACAGCTTTTTGAATCGTTTCCCTGCTCTTGGTGAACGCAGGTGGATCGAGCATGACCACATCAAACTTTTTTTCCTCTTTACTCCATCGTTTCAAAATGTCAAAGGCATTAGCAGTCTGAAACGTACAGATATTCTCTAATCCGTTCAGGGCAGCATTTTTGTTTGCCTGTTGAACGGCATTCTCTGAAATATCAAATCCCAATACCGACCCGGCCCCATAGTGAGCCGCATGAATTTCAAAGGTCCCTGTGTAAGTAAATGCGCCAAGAACATTTGCTCCTTTTACAATATGCCGAATGGCCCTTCGGTTATCCTGCTGATCAAGAAAATAACCTGTTTTTTGTCCATTCTCCAGATCAACATTAAATTTTAATCCATTTTCGTTAATGATAATGTTGGTATCAAACGGATCGGACAGAAACCCCTTTTGTTGCATCATACCTTCCACCTCCCGCACCGCCACATCATTTCTTTCGTAAATTCCTTTAGGATTAAAAATAATGTTCAGCGCCCTTACAATTGATGGCTTCCAAACATCGATACCCAGCGCCAATGTTTGAATAACAAAATAATCATTGAACTTATCAATGATCAATTGCGGCAGGGAATCTGCTTCACCAAACACAAGCCGGCAGTTTTCAACATACCCGATCGTTTTCCGGTATTCCCAGCACTGCAAAATTCGTCTGTAAAAAAACTCTTCGTTGATCGTTTCGTTTTTATCACGCGTCAGCAACCGCACAATGATCTGCGACCTTGGGTTTATATACCCGGTGCCGACAAATTTTCTATCCTCTGTAAAAACAGTCACTGTTTCGCCGCCAGACACATTTCCTTTAATCCGCTCAACTTCATTTGAAAAGATCCACGGATGCCCTTCCATCACTCTTCTGCTGATCTTTTTTCGGAGATAAACTTCTATCATGGCGCAAAGGTAACCGTCACCGAATATTGAAAATGAACTAGTTTCAGTTCCGTCATTTTGTCCTTAGAATCGCATTGGCAGTATTATTGACAACCTTACCTTTGCAATCAATTTTCAAAAAAATGCGTCAAAAAGATATGAAAGAGGCCAGTGACCCGGCAAAAATGCAGAATTCAGAAGAGCATGAGGTGGGTATCAATGCTGATGAAAATATCAGCGGGATCTCACATTTAAATGAACCTTTGACAAATGAGCCCGAATTGGAAACACTCCGGAATGAGCTTGGTGAAATGAAAGATAAATTTATTCGTAAAGTTGCCGAGTTTGAAAATTTTAAGAAAAGAAGTCTGAAAGAAAGAATGGAGCTGATCCAGACTGCCGGGAAAGAAGTGATAATTGATATGCTCGAGGTCTTAGACGACTGTGAAAGGGCTGAAAAACAATTAGGCGGTTTGGATGAAAACACCAGGGAAGGTGTCATGCTTGTATTTAATAAACTAAAAGTTGTATTATCTGCAAAAGGATTAAAAGCAATGGAAACGATCAATAAAGAATTTGATCCGGACATTCATGAAGCGATCACTGAAATTCCTGCTCCTACTGAAGATCTGAAGGGAAAAGTGATCGACGAAATTCAAAAAGGATACTATCTGAACGATAAAATAATTCGCTACGCAAAAGTGGTGGTGGGAAAATAAGTTATGTCAAAAAGAGACTACTATGAAATATTGGGCGTGAACAAGTCAGCGTCTGCGGATGAAATTAAAAAAGCATATCGCAAAGTAGCCATGCAGTTTCATCCGGATCGTAATCCTGGGGACAAAGCTGCCGAGGAAAAATTCAAAGAAGCTGCTGAGGCATACGAAGTCCTAAGTGACGCTGATAAAAAAGCCCAATATGATCGTTACGGCCATGCAGGTGTAAGTGGCAATGGCCGCGGATTTAGTGGTGGCGGCATGAACATGGAAGATATCTTCAGTCAGTTCGGAGATGTTTTTGGGGAGGATCTCTTTGGAAGCTTTTTTGGCGGGGGCGGTGGCCGTGGCAGAACGTCAAGAGCCCGAGGAGTACGTGGAAGTAATCTTCGTGTAAAGATCAAATTGACCTATGAAGAGATCGCTAAAGGCGTTACAAAGAATATCAAAGTAAAAAAACATGTCGTATGCAATACGTGTAGCGGTAGCGGAGCAAAAGACAAGGGGAGTGTACAAACATGCAATGCTTGTGGAGGATCCGGCCAGGTAAGAAGAGTAACCAATACATTCATTGGTCAAATGCAGACTGTAACCACTTGCCCAACCTGTAATGGAGAAGGAACAACGATTACTGCAAAATGCCCGGCGTGTAAAGGGGAGGGGCGGGTTTTTGGTGAGGAAGCGATCTCAATCGAAATTCCTGCGGGAGTGCAGGAAGGCATGCAATTAAATCTTAACGGCAAGGGAAATGCCGGTGAACGAGGCGGTGCCCCGGGAGATCTTATTATTCTGATCGAAGAGGAACCACATAAAGAGTTGCAACGTGATGGAATGAACGTTGCGTATGACCTGCATATTTCATTTACCGATGCTGTGTTTGGAACGCAGCTTGAAGTTCCTACGATTGATGGCAGGGCTAAAATAAAGATCCCGGCCGGTACACAAAGTGGAAAAATCTTCAGATTAAAAGGAAAAGGATTTCCTGCCGTAAACAGCTATCAAAAGGGAGACCAGTTGATACATGTAAACATTTGGACCCCCCAACATGTAAGCGCTGAAGAAAAAGCAATGCTTGAAAAAATGAGTCATTCCTCCAACTTCAAACCACATCCGGATAAATCAGATAAAAGTTTTCTTGATAAAATGCGGGAGCTTTTCTCTTAGCCGTTGAAACTAATTCTTCGTCTTCTTTTTCTTTTTTGTGTAAAACTCTTTTGCCTTATAGACTAATTCTACCAACTGTGATTGATTGACATCGGTGGGATTGGCGGCTTCACTTGCATGATATAATACATCCCCCCAACTTATATCTTTTACAAATTGAGAGGATTTAAGTATTGAACCAAACATCATCACCGAACTTGCAAAGCGATACATCGGATCCAGATCCTTAAAGGGAATTGGGTCATAAGGAAATTTCTCACTTATATCAAGCTCTGCCACCCCGCCGGGTATTTTATACTGCAACTTCACTTCCGCAAAATGATCGGAAAAGACGTTTGCGCCGCTTGTAAAATTTGGTTCAATTTCAAAGGCGACAGTAATAGATTGACCAGAACCGATTTCTCCGCCTTCTACTTCCGAAGTTGAATCTGCAAGAGCTCCCACTTTATTATCAAAACCGATCAGCCGGTATTGCTTGACCAGAGACGGATCAAACGTAACATGCATGTGAGCATCATCAGCAATGGTGTATAATGTTTGGGTAAATTCTTTCATGATGATCTTTTCTGCTTCCTGGAAATTATCCACGTAGGCAAAATTCCCGTTACCTTTCCTTGCCAATGTCTGAATCTTTGAGTCTTTATAATTTCCCATGCCGACTCCAAGACAGGTGAGATAGATTCCCGACTCCCTGTGCCGTGAGATCATTTCATCCAGCTCCTGTTCGGTTTGGATACCTACATTAAAATCACCGTCAGTAGCCAGGATGACCCTGTTATTTCCGTTTTCTATAAAATGTTTTTTAGCAAGGGTAAAGGCTAACTTAATGCCCGATTCACCCGGTGTGGATCCACCTGGTTGCATTTCATCAATTGCTTTAAGGATCCTTTCCTTTTCGTGACCAGCTGTGGGAAAAAGTAATACGCCAACGGCACCACCATAAACCACGATGCTTACTGTATCTTTTTCCCGAAGGTTTGTCGCCAGCATCCTGAATGCAGATTTTAGCAATGGCAAACGGTTCGGCATATCCATTGATCCTGAAATATCAACCAAAAAAACAAGATTGGAAGGGGGTAGTGAATCAAGATTCAGCTTTTTCGAAAAAACATTTATAAAAAAAAGTGCATTATCCCTGCTCCACGGACAATTAGTGAGCGTGGTCTTTATTTTGAACAAAGACTGATCGGCCGGTTCTTCATATCCGAAATTGAAATAATTCAGCATTTCTTCGATACGTACTGCATCTGGCGGCACAGCCAAATTGAGATTCACGAAGCGCCTGATATTACTATAAGAAGCCCTGTCAATATTTAATGCGATCCCGGTGGTTGGATAATTCTTCGTCTCAACAAAATTGTTTTCAACAAGACTTGCATATGTTTCATCATCTGAATACCATTTCTTTTGGTTTTCTCTCGAAAGATCTTTGGTGAGGGACGCGAGTTTGTATTTTTTATTGCTGGACGAAATAGCAGTTGCAAGCTTGAGATTCAGCGTAAGATATTTATCTGCTCTGGCAAGTACCTGTTCCTTCTGATAGCCTTCATAAGTGAATACCAACGTGTCGGATTCTTTTGAGGAAACAATACCAAATGACCCGGAATTACCGGTGCGAAAAAGATAGCCCGTGCTTTGCTGACGGATATTTACATTTTGCAAATAATTGCCACGTTCATCTCTGACCTCACCGCGGAGATAAAACTGCTGCCCGTGAAATGGCAAGGCAATCAGCAATAAACTTATGTTCAGTAAGCTTTTCACACGGATATTTAATAGTCATCAAAGTACAAAAATCCAATAAAGTAATGGGCTCACTAATATTATACCACCTGGTAGATATCCTTAAAATTTCTTCCCAGCCCATCATAATCAAGACCATAACCCACTACAAATTTGTTCGGAATTGAAAATCCGAGATAATCAATTCGTATGGGAAATTTCACAGCCTCAGGTTTATGGAGTAATGCAGCAATCTTCATTGATGCAGGTTGGTGATGGAGCAGCTTTGGTAAAAACTCATTCAACGTTTTTCCGGTGTCGACTATATCTTCAAGTATGATAATGTCTTTTCCAATAATATCAACATCTAACCCGATCGCCGTTATCACCTGCCCGCTTGATGTTGTTCCTTTATATGACGCCAATTTGATAAAACATATCTCCGCATCTATTGTAAGATACTTAAAAAGATCGGAGGCAAACATGAATGATCCATTTAAAATAGCAATGAACATTGGACGTAAACCCGCATAATCAGAATTGATTGCATCTGCAATCTTTTTTACCTGCTGTTGTATGTCCTGTTCTGAAAGAAAAGGACCAAACATTTTATCATGAACTTTTATCTGGGTCATTGAAGGTTTTGTATCGATTGATCACTTTCCCGTAACCAATGCGGGCCTACCCGGACCTCTTGTACGTAAATATAAAACAGAACCAACAGCCGGTTGCATAGTTGGTTGAAGCAAATTGTACTCAAGCAAACTTTCAATTCGGATCGCTTCAGCTTGCGCAATATCTGCGAGTGTTTCTCCGGGTTTTACAATGTGTTGTTCATTTAATCCGATCTTCCTCTTTCTCATTATAAAAATGAGTTGATCCTTGTCAACAACATCCTGCGCTTTCATCTCGTTGAATTCAAAGATCCTTGCCAGAGGAATAGAATATTTTTCTGCTATTGATAAATAAGATGTTCCTTTTTTTGCGTAAATAACCCTGGTCTCATTTATTTTAAACTCACCATCAGGGTACTCAGTTCTTCTTTCAACAACAACTGGCTTCGTTGACTCTTTCTTTGCATAAACCACTACCTCAGGTTCCGTTGGCATGACAACTGGCTTTTCTTCTGCCTGACTTGTTGTTACCGGAATTTTATTTTTGACCAACGTTTCTTGTCCTGATTTAAGCTTCCCCAAAGCGATCATCGTGTAATCCTGCAGATCATAATCTTCAATAAGCTTAATTAAAACTTGTGTATATTTTGGATTGGTAGCATAGCCTGCTTTTTTTAATCCGTAAGCCCATGCTTTATAATCAGTCGGATCCAATTCAAAAAGCGAAGCATACCGGGGAGATTTTTTGAGATAATTTGATTGATCTTTATATGAGTCAACAGGGCTTTCATACTTTCTGAAACATTCATTTGGCGCGTCATCTGTATGCTTTACCGTCATACCGGTCCATTCAGCTTTGCATTTTAATCCAAAATGATTGTTTGATCTTCTTACAAGATCACTTGTACCGGCACTGGTTTCATGAATACCCTGCGCAAGCTTAATGGACGCCGGAATACCTGTACGCTGCATTTCCTCTATTGCCAGCTCTTTATATTTATTGATGTAACCGATCACCACCGGATCCAGCTGTTGTGCATAAGAATTTCTGGATGCCAGTAAAGCAAAAAGAAGGACCAGGATCTTTAGTTTTTGCATGGGAAATCTTAGTTTTTTCTTATTAGATACAATCCATCCCGAAGGGTGAGGATCATTTTTTCGATATCGGTTCTCTCGTTTATAAACTCGTTAAAAGCTTTTATTGCTTGTGCATTTTTTCCAGCGGGTTGAGTCTCAATAGCCTGGCCATGAAAAAACACATTATCTGCAAAAATAAACCCGTTTTTTCTCAGTTTGGGAAAAACAAGGTTAAAATATTCAATATAACCCGCCTTGTCAGCGTCAATAAACACAAGATCAAACGTTTCCTCCAGTTTAGAAACGATTTTTTTGGCGTCTCCCATATGTAAAATGATCTTTTCTTTATGGACAGACCGGTCGAAAAAGCCCTTTGCTATGGCCGCGTCATTGTCTCTAAGTTCTATTGTGTGCAATTGCCCATCATCTGTCAAACCCTTTGCAAGGCATACGGCACTGTAGCCGGTAAATGTCCCAATTTCAAGAATGCGCCGCGGCCTGATCATCATACTTGCCATCTCCAGGAACTTACCCTGCAGGTGTCCGCTCAGCATGTGATGCTCGGGATGATTTCTTGTCGTGAAATCATTGATCTCTTTCAGCAATGCATCCTCTGCCGAAGAAAACCTTTCAGCATATTCCTGTACCAATGGATTAACTAATTCCACAAATAAATTTTCGCAAAGATAATTCAGGCTACTGCTAATTCACGATCAACTTCTTCTTTGGTAGCTTTATGAGAAATAGACCATAATCCGGCAAAGGTGATAAGGCCGTTTATAAGAATAAATTCAAAGCCTATTTTGTAGCCATTAAAGATCGATTGCGACAAACCAGTCAGACCCGTTTGTATATGAAATCTTGTTTCATACCATGCAGGGCTATTCAGCAAATCCAGTCCTAAAGCCAGTAATGGTGCAATAATACATACCGGCCAAATAAGGCTTTCTTTTAATTTTCTCTTTGTCAGGATACCAAATGCAAATAACCCCAGTAGTGGCCCATAGGTCACCCCCGCAAACTTCAAAATGAAATCAATGATCGATTTATCATTGATCCATTTAAAGATCAGGACAAGAATAAAAAACACAAGCGCAAAGGTGAAATGCACCTTCAACCTTGTTCTTTTCTTCTCTTTCTCTGTACCATCTCTTTTCTTCAATCCAAGAATATCAATACAAAAACAGGATGTAAGAGAGGTAATCGCTCCATCCACACTTGGGAAGAGCGCAGAGATAAGGGCGATCACAAAAATGATCCCAATCGCCCCGCTAAACGCATTGCTTAATGCGATCGTCGGAAAAAGATCGTCAGGAGGCACGTTGATGTTTTGTGTAGCCGCATATAAATAAAGTACACCACCTAACACAAGAAAAAGAAAATTCACTACCAGGAGCACCATCGAAAACGTCATGATGTTTTTCTGTGAATCTTTTAGCGTCTTTACGCTAATATTCTTTTGCATCATTTCCTGGTCAAGCCCCGTCATTGCGATCGCAATGAACATGCCACCAATAATATGTTTCAGTGCAAATGATCCCGCTTTTACATCCCAGTTAAAAATTGATGTATAGCCTTTTGCTGTCATCATTTCCCAGGCCCCGCTAAAATCTGTTCCCAGGGCTTTAATGATCGCAATGATGCAGACTACTAAACCGACCAACATACCCGTCGTTTGCAAGGTATCTGTATAAATGATGGTCTTTACGCCCCCTTCGAAAGTATATAGTAAGATCAGGGCAAGAATAACAAGAGCTGTTAAGATAAATGGAATACCTAAATCATCGAAAATAAAAATTTGTAAAACGCTGATCACAAGATATAATCGGGCGGTAGCGCCAATAGTACGGGAGAGAATAAAAAAGAAAGCACCTGCTTTATGTGCACTGATACCAAATCGTTTTTCCAGGTAGGTATAAATGCTGGTAAGATTCATTCGGTAATACAACGGGATCAGCACAAATGCGATAACTGCATACCCCAATAAATAGCCCAGCACCACCTGGAAATAATAAAAGTTTCCTGTGCCTACTCCACCCGGCACACTTACAAAGGTGACGCCGCTGAGCGACGTGCCGATCATTCCAAACGCAACCAGCATCCAGTTGCTACTACGATTACCAATGAAAAAAGATTCATTATCTGATTTGCGTGACGTAAGCCATGCAACAAATAATAACAAAACAAAGTAACCAATTACAAAAGTGAATAACAGAGCCGGAGACATAAGCGAATTTTAGATTTCAGATTGCAGATTTCAGATTTAAGTAGCGAAATTTACCGCAATTAAAGTTGACAAGATAAAATATTTCTATGAAGATAAAGTCACTTGCAGTTTTTTGCGGGTCAAAGAAAGGTAATGATCCGATCTATACGCAACATGCTGAGGAACTGGGAAAGCTGTTAGCAAAAAAAAATATCACATTGATTTATGGCGGCGGCAATACCGGCGTGATGGGTGCGATCGCAAATGCAATGATGGGAAACGGTGGAAAAGTAATCGGCGTCATTCCGCAAGCATTGGTAGACCGTGAACACCAGCACGAAGGGATCACGGAATTATCGATAGTTGATGATATGCATGTTCGAAAAAAGAAAATGTATGACCTCTGCGATGCTGCTATTATTTTACCGGGCGGTGTCGGGACGATGGATGAATTTTTTGAGATGGTCACCTGGAACTCCCTGTCAATCCACGATAAAGAAATTTATATCCTAAATTCTGCAAATTACTTTGACCTTTTGCTGAAACATCTCAGGTTAATGGAAGCCCAGGGATTTCTTTATGAAAGTGTAATGGAAAGGATCACCATTTTAGATGATCCTGAACAATTACGTCAATATATTAGCTAGTATTAGTAATCTCTATTGTTCCTTCCACCACCCTGGAACAATGGCACCTGGATTCCACCTCTTATAATAGGGATCGTTCTTCCATAGGCATCTGTATAAGGAGAGCCAATGTTATTTGAAATGTCAAACAATATGGCAAGATAATAATGCGGCGCCCCACCCCTTCCCTGGCGGCCAGTTGTGTAACCACCCCCTACCAGGAAGCTACTCGCTTCGCTTTTATCCTTTTGCTCCAGTCCGCTGTTATTAGGTGGAATATATTTAAGACGCAAAAAATTGTATTCCCATTGTGCTTGTGCAAATAAAAACCGTACGGGGTACAATTTTACAAAACCACCGCCTCCAAAATTCTGTTGTTTTATCCTGTCATCAAAAACATAGACATCCCTGTAATTTGTATAGTTATAGTTGACAACAATTCCTACATCCGCCCAGTTAGTAGCACTATAACCAAAAATTGGGCTGGCGCCAATCAAAAAAGTATTAGAATAAAACCCTAATGAAACAGTGCCACCGGTAAACAAATTTTGTTTAAAAGGAATTTTTTCTTTTTCCTCTTCGTACTGAGCCTTTGTATTTAATGAAATAATTGATGCAATAAAAAAGAAAACAGCCAATTTATTTTTCATACCCCGGTTTTAAATTAAACACTAATATAACTCCATTTATTTGCCTGCGTTTAAAACTGATTCGTTAAAATATTTTATCAGCGTTCAAAATATTATTAGGATCAAATGCTTTTTTTATCTGACGCATCAGGTCAAGATGCTTTTGCTGAAACATTATATCCATAAATCCTTTTTGAATAAGACCTACCCCGTGTTCGCCGCTGATCGTTCCACCTAGTCTCTTTACCAATTCAAATAATGCACGGAGACTCTCGGTCATTTCCGCATCGCCAAAGCTATTTGGTGTTCCCTCTTTATGAATACGAATATGAAGATTGCCATCACCAGCATGACCATAACACACCGCATTGAAATTATATTTAGCCCCGATCTCTTTTACGCCGCGAATGAGCGCCGGTAATTCAGCTCTTGGTACTACAGCATCCTCTTCAATGGTATAGCCCGCCAGTTTTGTGGCCTCGGCAACTCTTCTTCTTAATTTCCACAATTCGTTTTTTTGTTGCGCGTCATCCGCAAAATAGATCTCACCAGTATCGTATTGCGTTAGCATTTCGCTGATGGCCTCCATTTCACCCATTAATATCTCATTGTTGTTTCCATCTACTTCAATGATCAGGTGAGCTTCGATATCATCATGAATGGGTACAGCTGCGCTATCAACAAATTTGCTGACGATCTTCAATGCATCAATTTCCACCAACTCCAGAGCACTTGGAACAAATCCAGCCCTGAAAATGGCACTGACAGCCTCACTGGCCTGCTCCAGCTTCCTGAAGGGAACAAGCATCAGCAGATCATATTTCGGATGAGGAATAAGACGCAGAACAATTTTTGTTACGATACCTAATGTCCCTTCACTACCGACAACTAATTGAGTAAGATTATAACCTGTAGAGTTTTTCAGCACATTTGCCCCGGTCCAAATGATGTCTCCGGTTGGCAGAACCATCTCAAGATTCAATACATAATCTTTTACCACACCATACTTAACCGCTTTGGGACCGCCGCTATTTTCAGAGATGTTTCCACCTATAAAACATGAGCCGCGGCTGGCGGGGTCCGGTGGATAAAACAATCCCTTTTCCTTTACTGTAGTTTGTAAAACTTCTGTAATTACACCTGGCTCAGTTGTCACCTGTAGATTTCTTTCATCAATGTCAAGAATTGAATTCATTCTTTCCATGGCCAATACAACACCACCCAAGTGCGGTAATGCCCCGCCGCTAAGTCCCGTACCGGCACCTCTTGGAGTAACAGGAATCCTCCGGGCATTACAAATTTTCATCACGGAACTGATCTCTTCTGCTGTTCTGGGTTTGATCACCGCGTCCGGCAAGTAATGAAGATTCTCTGTTTCGTCATGGGCATAATGATCGAGTGTTTCCTCATCATAGAACACATAACTTTCGCCAACAATTTTCTTGAATTCGCCTATGATCTCTGCTGTAATTCCGGATTTTACATTCGTGTGCATACGGTTGCTTTATTACAAAGCAAAAATCGCATAAAATATGGTAACATGATAAAACTGATCAGTAAGCTTTGTTTCTCAGATCCGGGCACATACTCTGCCGCTTATTTCCATTGTAAGAATCAAAAAGACCTTCTTTGATCAGGGAGAATTCTAGCGCTCCACGGCCATTGTTGTAACTCTTCAGCGTTGAAATGGTGACATCATACGTAAATGTCGCTTTGATATCATTCCATTGAAGCCCCACCATTGGAATAACAGCATCCTGGTGACGATAATATAAACCGGCAATCAACTGGTACATTCCGTCGCCCGAAAGATCATAATGTGCATTCAGACCAGCGACCAGCTCAAAAGCTTTGGCTTGTGTAGTAAAATAGATGTTTGGATTAACGAGCCATTGATTGTTGACCAAAAAACTTCCATTTAAGAATCCAATATGTCTTACGGCTATGCGATTGTCAACACCCGGCGTTTGATTAAAGAAAGATTCCCTTGGCCGGTTAACATGGTGAGCTGAATACCCTGCATTCACATAAATTTTGTCGTTGGGAAAATAAGCATAGTTCATTCCCATTTGAATATCAAGATAATTGATATTATTATCAGACAGGACTACAGAAGTTGGTAGTTTGTTATCAAAAAACTTTCCATCAAACTGATCCGGAAATTTGAGGTTGCTTACATTGATCTGTTTATTTGACCAGCCAACATTAAAACCGGCACTGACAAGGCTCCCCGCATTTATCAATTGATGATACGCGATGGAACCGTAAATTTTTGTTGAAGTAAGATTTCCACTTCCTGCTACATCACGAAGAATCGTTCCACCTGCGCCGATCCACCCGGTTTCAAAGCGATTACGCATAACCTGTGCATCGCCAAAAGCACTAAAAGTTTTATAGGGGATCGACATAATACTGGACCATTGATTCCGGTAATTCATCCCGATACGATAATCACCTCCCGGAATAAATCCTGTGTTGGCCGGATTCGTTGTCAATGGTGAATTCATGAATTGAGAAAAATGGAGATCCTGTGCCTGCAGGCAAATTCCAATCAGCAAATTCCAAATACCAACTATTATAATTTTACTTTTCTTCATTTGCACATTTTCATTTTGGCATATTTGCATGTTAACAAATTAGCACATTATCTAATTAACGTTATATCCCCCTTCTTAGTTGTTTTGGTTCCGTCAAAAAACTCCACATCCAGCGTATATGCATATACATCCATTGGTTGCAAAACGCCTCTGTATTTTCCATCCCAGCCAATATTTCTGTCGTTTGTTTCAAATACCTTTTGTCCCCACCGATTCCAGATTATGAATCGCATTTTTGAAATACCAAAGCCCCTTGCGAACACTTTGCTGTTAATGTCTCCACTTTGTGGTGTAAAAGCATTCGGTACATCGACCAATGCAACCACAACGGCCCTTACATCCTGGCAAAGCGTATCAGCGCAACCGGCTGAATTGATCGCAATAAGGCAGGCATTAAATGTACCGGTTTCATTATACTGGTGCTTCACCGGTAATCTCGATGTTGTTACCAAACTATCGCCATCCCCGAAAAGCCATTTGAAATTGACAGCATCAGGCGATGCAAGGTTGTTAAATGATGTTGGTGTGTTTTCCACCGGCGGATCAGGTGAGAAGCTAAAGTTGGCTACAGGGATTGGAAAGACATTTATGACAGACGTCGTTGTATCTGATAAATTACAGGTATTCGGATCATTCGCAATTAATGTCACAATGTATGAACCGGGGGTGTTATAGGTATGTACCGGATTGGTTGCAGTGCTCGTTGTATTATCGCCAAAGTTCCAAAGGAATGTTTGGCCGGCTATTGATGTATTGGTAAACTGCGCAGTATAGGGAACACAACCAGTCGGCGGTGTCTCAAATTGTGCTACCACCAACGGAGCAATACTAATTGTCTTTTTCAAAGTATCCGGCGCATTGCAATACGCTGTGTCAACAAGTATTAGTTTAACTGTATATGTTCCCGGAGAAGTATACGAGTGAAAAACAGGCGTTAACCCCGCCGTTACCGTCGGAGAATTATCACCAAAATCCCAAATAAATGAGGTATTTGTAAATGGTCTTACAGGCGGCGCAATTGATAAGTTATCAAACCGGTATTTTAATGAATCACATGGCGCCAATTTCACCGGGTTAAAATCAAGTGTTGCCGGCAGATTACCCACTTTAATATTCAGATATGCCGTATCGCGAATATTACAGGTCGTTGAATCTTCTGCGATCAGCATTACCCTATACAACCCGGGAAGATTGAAGGTATGGCTTGTATTTGGAACTGTCGTAATTACGGGATTGGGCAAGGAGCCATCGCCAAAATACCAATAATAAGTAACCGCATTTGCAACTGTATCTACGAAATCTACGGTCAACGGCGCACAACCAGCAGTATCCCTTGGCACGCCGTCGATCACTGATTGAAGACCTGCATCAACACCTGCAAAGTCAAATGATATTTTCAACATTGCGAGATTGCAGCCAGAACCGTTATTCGCAGCCGGGTTTATTGGTCCCGGACTAACCACTCCGGGAGTAGTTGGATACGGAACTTGCCCGCCACAATTAGCACATATGGCCTGATAGATCACGCCCTGTTTGTCGAAACGACTTGTGCCTCCATCGACATGGTCAGTAAGTCCTCCATTCTGCCCCCAGTAACTACCAAACAATTGCGCAGTTGCGTTTTTCTTTAAAACAAAAAAGTAAAAATCGTTGCCATCGGTAGTCGTCTGGATCGCGTCAGGCGTGATTGGCATCCCAGTCGTTAATGATGACTGAAATTGCGCATCAACAACGCCTCCCCAACCTGAAACGTAGACATTTTCACAATTATCAACCAGAAAGGCCGTGATAGAGATATTTGGTATCCCTGAAGGTTTACCAAAGCGGGTTGAATAAATAAATGCAGAAAGATCCGGTTCAAGTTTGGCAATAAACTGAGGTGCCCCCGCTACGCTATATGCTGCGTTTATAACCGGCCAGTTGCCTCTTGTCTGTCCGCACACATAAGGAAATCCAAATTTATCAAACTGGACACCATACACCTGGTCAGTCGCTGAAGTACCAAGGTATGTGGACCTGACAATGGCGCTACCATTATTCGTTATTATGGACACAAATCCATCGATGCCGCCCTGGTTGGCCGAGTGAATGGTAGCAGCCGTATTTCCGGGAAAATTTGTACTCGCAGTACCTCCGCCAACATAGATGTTTCCATTGGGCGCTAATGAAAGAACATATCCCGCGTCATCGCCGCTGCCTCCAAGATAACTTGAAAATGAAACGGCAGAAACAGTTGAATTAAATTTCAAGACCACAGCGTCCTGTGCTCCTCCATTGCTGGTTTGAAAAGCGCTAATCGCCGGAAAATCTGCAGATCTGGTACAGGATGTTACATATATATTTCCAGATCCATCAAGGATCACCTCACTTCTTCCATTATCTCCATAATTCTGTTGCAGAGAGCTAAAACTTTCCTGCGCAATGTTTACTCCGTCATCCCCGGCCCCGCCAATCTTTTTAGAACCAATAAGCGCTGTGCCGGTAGCATTTAGTTTGGTGACGACTATGTCATAACTACCGCCCGGGCCAATTAATCCATTTCCGGTAGTAGGATAGTTTGGAGAATTGGTGCGGCCAGCTATTATTAAATTACCGGCGCCATCCACTACGAGGCTGTGGGGTTGTTCATTGCCGGAACCTCCAATGTAGGTTGCATACATACGCGTCGTTCCATCAGGAGATAATTTTGAAATACTTATATCGGTAGCATTCGTTCCTCCGCTACCGCCTGCCCAACCGGGTTGAACCACGCCGGGTGTAACAGGATACCCGCTTGCCAAATTAATACCCCCACCATAAAAGCTTCCATCGGGTCCATAAGTCGCAGTGAAACCCCAGTTATCACCCGTGCTTCCGCTAAAAGAACTGAAGATCAACGTAGGGTCTATAATAAGTGTTTCGTTACGGTTATAATTTTTTACTTCAAACCTGATCTCTTTTCCTATCAATACATATTTTGCAGCTACCTGTTTGCGCTGACTATTTTCATATTGGTATGTATAAGGATCCGATTCTTTCACCTCACCAACAGAAGTTTTAATGACAAGTTGCTTGTCTCTTACCTCCAGCCTATCGGCGCCGGAATATCGCATTACGATCTTGCTTACATCAGCGCCTGGTTTCACGATGATGTCGTATTTCATATTTCCCCTGTCTGTATAAAAACGAACATCGACGCCGGGATAAATGTTTTTTGCGGTAACGCCCTGATAAACCCTGCAATTGCTTGCCCATTTTGAAGGATCGTCCCCTATGAAATAATTGTTGTAGTACTCTTTTGGCTTATCAGGAACCATTTCAATTCGATCAGACGCCCCGGCGAAATCAACGGCATAAGAATGTGAACGTACGAGTAATGAGGTTTTTCCATTGTTCGGTGCACCGCTATGCCCATGGAAATATTCCTGTACCCGTTTCAGATCTTCTGCATTATGTTGTAGTACGGTAAAACCGCCATTTCGGATAAAGAAACTTCCCGCCGGAACTTCACTTCTGAATTTTACCCGATTATCCCATTGACCTTTGTTCTCTATGAACTCAATATTCTGGGCTTTAATTGTAATGGATAGGACAAGTAAAAACAGGGTTATATAATGATAACGGATCAATGGTTATTTTTTTTCAATTTACCAAAAACAATGGAAAAAGTTTAAAAGTTGTGTTAAGATATCCGACTCCAGGCGGTTTTACCCTGATTTATCTCAAAGTACTTCCTGATTCGCAAATTTTCTGCCGAACTCAATTCAGGATCAGTATCTGTGATGTCTTCTGCAAAACGCCGCGCCATCTCCAATAAAGGCCTGTCTTGGACTATACTTGCCAGCTTAAAGTTTAAAACTCCGCTCTGTCTTGTTCCCTCAATATCACCCGGTCCCCGCATATCAAGGTCTTTTTCTGCTATTATAAAACCATTATTGGTCGACGTCATGATTTTCATTCTTTCTCTGGCATCGTTTCCAATATTCTGGCCGGTCAATAAAATGCAATAGCTTTTATCGGCTCCCCGCCCAACTCTTCCGCGTAATTGATGCAATTGAGATAACCCAAATTTTTCTGCGCTTTCAATCACCATTACACTTGCATTGGGAACGTCCACTCCCACTTCTATAACGGTGGTTGAAACCATTATATGCGTATCACCTATAACAAATCGATGCATATTATTGTTCTTTTGTTCTGCTTTTTGCCGGCCATGCACCATGCTTATCCAATACCTGGGTTCGGGAAACCATGCTTTCACATTTTCATATCCTTTCATCAGGTTTTCATAATCCATTTTGTCACTTTCTTCAATTAATGGAAAAATAATATAGATCTGCCTGCCTTTTGCGATCTCGTCTTTTATGAAGCTCATCACTTTCGGCCTGTCTTTCTCATAACGATGAACGGTTGTGATCGGCTGCCTGCCCGGTGGCATCTCATCAATTACACTGTAATCAAGATCGCCATACGCAGTCATTGCCAATGTCCGTGGAATCGGGGTTGCAGTCATCACAAGAATGTGTGGAGGGATCTCTGCGGCGGAGTCCTTTCGGACATTTTTTTCCCAAAGCATGGCTCTTTGCGCTACTCCAAACTTATGTTGTTCATCGACGATACCGATTCCGAGATTCCTGAACTGCACTGCTTTTTCTATTACAGCATGTGTACCGATAAGGATCTTCATCGAACCATCGTCTAATTTTTGCTGTATTAATTTTCTCCCTGCTGTTTTTGTTGATCCCGTTAAAAGGCCCACCTCAAGCGGCATATCTTTCAGAAGAGAACTAATGTTATTATGATGTTGCTGTGCCAGCACTTCGGTTGGGGCCATCAGGCAGCTTTGATAACCGTTATCTGCTGCTATCAGCATTGTAAGTAATGCTACCATTGTTTTTCCGCTGCCAACATCACCTTGTAATAAACGATTCATTTGTTTGCCCGTAGCTGTATCTTTTCTTATTTCTTTTATCACTCTTTTTTGTGCGCCGGTAAGTTCAAAGGGAAGATACTTTGAATAAAAAGTATTAAAGAGATCCCCCACTTTTTCAAATACAGCTCCTTTTGAAAAACGATGCCGCTGCGATCTTAATCTTGCTATCCTTAGTTGAGCAATAAATAACTCCTCAAACTTCAGGCGTTCAACCGCTTTATCATACTCCTGCATGTTTGCCGGAAAATGAATTTGCGAATAAGCTTTGAACCTGTTTACAAGGTTTAGCTTATGTAAGATATCGTCCGGCAAATTTTCCGGAATATCTTTTTCTTTGATCAACTTCATCAACACTTCTGTAAGTTTACCAATTTGCCTTCCGCCAAGTGCTTTTGATCTCAGCTTTTCTGTGGTTGGATAAATGGGTTCAAGAAAAGATTTTCCCCGTCCGGCCGGCTGGTCAGGGCCGGCCTCTATCTTTTCTGCGGTCAGCAATTCCATTTCAGGATGCACAATTTGAGGCCGGCCCTGGAAAAAAGTTATTTTTCCAAAAACAAGATATTGCTTACCCGCCTGCAAATTTTTTTGTAGCCAGCTTATTCCCTGGAACCATGCGAGTTCCAATGTTCCCGTTTTGTCCCGCAGCGTGGCCACCATTCTCCTGCCCCCTCTTGCCCCAATGATGTCTACGCTATGCAGGCTGCCTGCCACCTGTATATAATCTGTTGAAGGCTCAATTTCCCCGATAAAATTCACCTTAGTTTTATCAACATGACGATTGGGGAAATGATCTAACAGGTCATTAAATGTAAATATGCTTAACTCTTTTTTCAGCAGATCCGCCCGCTGGGGACCCACCCCCTTCAGGTATTCGATAGGGCTCTGTAATATGTTGGTAATTGCAGGTATAACTCCGTTTTGAACAAATGTACTATTCCGTTCGAAGACCTGCAGAAGCGAAAGATTGAAAAGAAGGTTCCCGAAAAAATAAAATTGCACAACTATTCGTTGTATTTTCACGAATCAATCTTTATCCTGTAAAAGACGCAAGCCAATGAACGACCAAATAAACCTGCTGCAAGCCAGTATCGATTTTTCAGATTTCAAGTTTGGCATTCTTACCTATGTGATGGCATTTGTCCTTACATTGATCTTTATTCCACCGGTGATTTTTATGGTAAAAAGATTTAAACTGTTTGACCGGCCAAATGCCAGAAAAGAACACACGATCCCAACGCCGACTTTTGGGGGCATCTCGATCTTTGCGGGAATGATGGTATCACTTTTATTTTGGTTCCCATTCAGCAATCACCCTTCCATCGTCACTTTCTTTTTATCCATGATTCTTCTATTTGGTGTGGGGATTATGGATGATCTGAAAGACCTGGCAGCCCGTTATAAGCTGGTGATTGAAGTGGGATTTGCATCGTTGCTTGCTGTTTCGGGGATTCGGATCACAAGCTTTGGCGGTTTGTTTGGCATTACGGAATTGCATCTGGTAGCACAATATCTCGTTACTGTAGTTACGATTGTGGGAATCACAAATGCTTTTAATCTTATTGATGGTATTGATGGCCTTGCCGGTGGTCTGGGTTTTATGAGTCTCGTCACACTAGGGATATTCCTTACCCTCAGCAAGGATCTCAACTATGCAATGATCGCCTTTGCCATGGCAGGCGCCCTGCTTGGGTTTTTATATTTCAATTTCAACCCTGCAAGAATATTTATGGGTGATACCGGCTCACTGGTGCTTGGTTTTGTGATTGCTGTCCTTTGTGTTCAATTAATGAAGGTAAACGCTGTCCATCCCGCGCCGCTCGTACCTAATATTTACGTTTTCACATTAGGAATTGTAATGATCCCCGTATTTGATACGCTCCGTGTTTTTGGGACAAGGATCTGGAATGGTCGTTCACCTTTTTCTGCTGATAAGACGCATATCCATCACCTTATTACTAATAAAGGTTTT
>DASVAM010000181.1:0-2217 GCA_036376375.1 Chitinophagaceae bacterium | reverse complement strand
GATCCAACCGGCGCCGGTGACACTTTTGCCGGTGGGTTTATCGGTCATCTTGCAAGAACAAAAGACATCAGTTTTGAAAATATGAAGTCGGCCATTATTATCGGCAGCGCCATGGCAAGCTTCTGTGTTGAAAAATTCGGTACCATAAGATTGAAAGAATTAAAGCGGGAAGATATTGATCAGCGTATCCAACGGTTTAAAGATCTTACGAAGTTTGACATTACTTTAGATTAATACTTGCGAGTCTCGCCTAAGGCGAGACGAAGCAATCTCCACATGTAATGTGAGATTTTTATTTACCAGGCCGCATTTCTGCTATTAAACTTCTGTTGCGGCGTTCCGCTCAACGTCCGGTAAATCTCCTGATCAAATAAAATGAAGAAGCACTTGTTGTTAATTTTTCATATTATGAATTTCCAACCGTTCCTGATAATAAAAGTTTAAAATGCCTTCTTTTCATCCGGCTTTGAGAGAAGGTAACGAGTCATGAAAATTCCCGCATTACCACTTCCGGGACTTAGCGTGAGCGGTGTTACTTGTTCTATTTTCCAACCACTATCCGTATATGTTTTTAATGTTTTCAATATATCTGATTCATTGCTTTTTATATTTTTCATATTCATACCTGTCATGCTAAACAAATTTTCCAAATCCTTTTCTTCCTGTGCGCCATCTTCTTTTGTAACAACCATTTTAGACCTGCCAAAACCGCCACCGATGACTGATTCTACAGTTGTGATCTGCATAAATTTTTTGGGAGTTTCTTTTGCTGCTGCGTCCTGTGCATTTGATAAGCTAATAATGCCGGTCAGGATAACGATTGTCAGGATCATTTTTTTCATAAATAGAAGTTTTGGTTTAAAGATGAAGTTAATTAAGTTGTCTTGCAAGTACTATTACATTTTTAAAGATCACTTTTTTACCCTTAAGATCAAATAGCTCAGTAAATAAGATATAAGTACCCACAGGTAACTTCAATTTTTTATCATCCAGTCCATCCCATATCCAATAACCCTGTAAGGAAAGTGTCGCATTTTTTACCAGATTGCGAACCGGTCGCCCATTTGCGTCGTAAATTGTAATGTTAGCGACATATCCCGGCTCTGTTGTTTTGTATTGAATGGTGGCAATATCATCACGGCCATCATTGTCAGGAGAAAAGACCTTCGGTGTTATTTCAATTGCTGCGTTTGCGCTTTGCATTAATTTATACTGGGAGTTCTTATACGTTGGGGTTCCAAATCCAGCTGTTGATGCAGCTGAATGCCAGTTAGTGGCCTCCTGAGAAGTTCCATCGGGATCAATCCTTTCTAACGATACGCCATTGGGATCAGCAAGCAAAGCAAATTGCCAGTCATCTTTATATTTTACTTCGTCCACAACGGAGCCTTGTGCATTTAATAAGAGCACCACGCCTTCGTCATCCGGAAAAGATGGCATTGATGAAATAATAAACACGGCATCGGGATCTTGAACCATATAATCAAGAGAAAGACCAACCGCATCTTCTGTCACAACTAAATAATCGCCGGGAAAAATATAGTAAGTTATGGGCGATATCAATTTGGGTGAATTAAAGACGCCGCTGGTATTCCTGTTGGCGACGTATAGTTTATTTGCATCGAAGATTTTATTGCTCCGGTTATAAAACTCTACATAATCATCGCCACCGCTTTTAGGGTTAAACAGGATCTCATTTATTACCATTTCGTTCAAACCGACATCAACAGGTAAACCAACCCTGGTTTTATTTTTTGAACTGATTGAATTACTCTTACAATCTGTTACATTATTGACGGTGATATTGTAAACTATATTTGGCTGCATGGGGGTTGTCAATCTCAATTGAACTCTGTCAAACAAAGGAGAAGCTGAAAAGGCAGATTGTACACTCAAACCGCCGTCGATGGAATAATTAGCAGCGGTAGCCCCTTTCAAACTATCGACAGATTCATCGAATACAATAACAATATTAACGTCATCAATTGCGTAGGCATTTTTTACCGATGGTGAAGATTGATCATTGTTAACAGCATCAATTGAATTTTTTATTCCCGGGCTTCCACCTTTTGTATGCGTACTTGCTTTCCAATTACTGCTTCCTGAACAAGAATTTTTCGTGTCGATCATTTCGAGTGTCCATCCTCCATCACTTTTTACTGTATTTTGATACCATGATAATGAATAACTGACTGCATGAACTGTTAAACCGGTATT
>DASVAM010000174.1:0-5155 GCA_036376375.1 Chitinophagaceae bacterium | reverse complement strand
GGTTATTGGACGGATATTGGAAATATTTATTCTTTCTTTGAAGCGAATATTGACCTCACAAAAGATATCCCGGATTTCAATTTATTTGATAGCGACCGCGTCATTTATACACGTAGCCGGATGTTACCGCCGGCAAAGATCAGCGGGACGACACTTGAGAAAACGCTGGTTGCCGAAGGTTCGATCATTAATGCAAGCCGTCTTGAACATTCAGTAATAGGTATCCGGTCACGTGTAGAACATGGAACGACCCTCGTAAATACTTACATGATGGGTAGTGATTATTATGAAACCATTGCAGAGATCAATCATGCAAAGGAGAGAGGTATTCCACTGCTGGGGATCGGTAACCGTTGTTATATAAAAAATGCGATCATCGACAAAAATGTTCGTATCGGTGATGATGTTCGGATCAACGGAGGCACACATCTTGAAAATAAGGATCATTCCCTTTACACCGTAAAGGATGGAATCGTTGTAGTAAAAAAAGGAGCGATCATTCCAAATGGATTCGTGATCAGTTAACACTACTAGTTCTCAACCTTATTACCTTAGTAACATCGTGATACGGGAATATCACCTTATTAGCTTATTAAAAGAAGGAATAAGCTAATAAGATTTTTCCTTTCTAAGTTGCAATTTTTATTAGGGTAATAAGGTTTAATGCACCATTCATTAAAATTTATTCTTTTTACTGATCATCATGTATGTTGAATACATAATCTTCCTATCTTCCGCATACATTCTTATCTAACGCAGTTGCCATGGCAGATCCATCTTTGTCTCTTGCACAAAAATCTAACAGTACCAAGCCGAACAAAACGTTTCAACAGATCATTAATATGAGTGTTGGTTTTTTCGGGATCCAGTTTGCTTTTGGATTACAGAATGCAAACGTCAGCCGGATCTTTCAAACACTCGGAGCAAAGATTGACGAGATCCCTATTTTATGGATCGCAGCGCCATTAACGGGCCTGCTTATTCAACCGATCATAGGTCATATGAGTGATAAGACCTGGTTGGGAAGATTTGGAAGGAGAAGACCATATTTTATGGTGGGAGCCATTCTCGCCTCGTTAGCACTTTTTGTTTTTCCAAATGCATGGGCGCTTTGGATGGCTGCATTATTATTATGGTTGTTAGATGCCTCGATAAATATTTCAATGGAACCGTTCAGGGCGTTCGTGGGAGATATGTTGCCCGATAAACAATTAACAACAGGTTTTGCTGCGCAAAGCTTTTTTATTGGGATAGGTGCTGTTATCTCTTCGATATTGCCGTACGTCCTTGAAAGGTTTGATATAAGTACAGAAGCGGCTCCCGGCATGATCCCCGATAATGTACGGATATCCTTTTATATCGGTGCTGTAGTATTTATATCGGCAATTGCGTACACCGTTTTTACTACAAAAGAGTATTCACCCAAACAAATGAAGGAGTTTGGTGAATATAGTGAAGCCGATACGCATGCAAAAAATATTAAAACACCCGCAGTGGTTTTCCTGAAAAGAGGGATGATCTGGTTCTTAATTGGCGCTGTTTTATCTGCACTTTTATATTTATATAATGTAACTGCAACCAATAAGCTCGAAAAAGAATTGTATGTGCTGTCAGGTGGTATCACTGCTTACGGTTTGTTTCAATTGATCGCCGGCATGTTTCATAAAAACGGGAACGACAACGGTTTCGTTGAAGTGTTGGATGACCTTGAATATCTGCCAAGCACCATGAAAAAACTGGCTGTCGTACAATTCTTTTCGTGGTTCGCTTTGTTCTCTATGTGGATCTATTCCACGCCAGCCTTAGCCCAGCATCTTTATGGGACTACAGACGCTTCCTCCCCGGAATACAACAAGCTTGGAAACTGGGTGGGTGTTTTGTTTGCCTGTTACAATGGGTTTGCGGCATTATTTGCGTTTGTGCTCCCGGTTTTAGCGTCGAAATTTTCAAGACCGGTCACTCATCTTATTGCTTTGATATGTGGCGGTCTTGGCCTTATTTCTTTTTATCTTTTTAAAAATGAGAACCTTTTAATAATAAGTATGGCGGGTGTCGGATTTGCCTGGTCAAGCATTTTAGCAATGCCTTATTCCATGCTTACTCAATCGCTACCTGCACATAAAATGGGAGTTTATATGGGGATCTTTAATTTTTTTATTGTAATACCACAGATCCTCGCCGCCACTTTGCTGGGAATCTTTACAAAACATTTATTCGGCAACCAGGCGATTTATGCCATTGTTCTCGGAGGATGTTCAATGATACTTGCGGGCTTTCTCACTTTGCGTATAAAAGACAAATAATTTTTTATGAAAAAAATATTCTTTTGTTTTTTTCTGTTCTTTTCGCTCAATGTATGGAGCGCTGAGCCTTTTGAAGTTTACCCGACTCATTGGTGGGTGGGGATGAAGAATCAAAATTTGCAGTTGTTGGTTCGTGGCGATCAAATTAAGGAGATGATACCTATGCTTAAACTTCCAGCGGCAGGCACGAAATTGGCAGACGGTGTTTCGTTAAAAGCAATCCATCATTTTGAAAGTTCGAATTATGTAGCACTCGATCTGATAATTGATAAAGCCGCAAAACCGGGTGTTCGTGTATTGAAGTTCGTTGTGCCCGGATCAAGTTTGAAAATTAATTATGAGTTACGGGCTCGCAACAAAGAAAATGGCAAGTCAAGAGTGAAAGGAGTTACATCGGAAGATTTTGTTTACCTCCTGATGCCCGATCGTTTTTCAAATGGTGAACCTTCTAACGATATTTTTGATGGGTATCGTGATAAGGAAGCGGATCGTAACGATAAATATGCGAGGCATGGGGGTGATCTTAAAGGCATAGAAAATCATCTTGATTATTTAAAGGATATGGGCGTGACGACGATCTGGTGTACGCCGCTTGTTGAAAATGATATGCCACGAATGGAAGAGGTTGGCTTTAGACTCGCAGGATTTCACGGTTACTGGTTTACCGACCATTACAAGATCGATCAGCGTTATGGAGGTAATGAGGCCTACAGGTCAATGATCAATGCGGCACATAACAAAGGTTTGAAAGTAGTACATGATGCGGTTTATAATCATACCGGGCTTTATCATTGGATGAATCTTGATCCACCGGCAAAAGACTGGATCAATCAATGGCCGGGTTTTACGGGTCCAAGTCATCGGGATGCATCAATATTTGACCCGAACAGATCAAAAATTGATAACGAGATCATGCTCAAAGGATGGTTTGTTCGTCATTTGCCTGATCTTAATCTGGCAAACCCGTTTGTAGCGACCTATCTTATTCAAAATGCAATTTGGATAACGGAAGAATTTGGCTTCGATGGTTTTCGTGTTGATACCTATAAATACTGCGATGAAAAGTTTTTGAACAACGTGAATGCGGCGTTGCTAAATGAATTTCCGACAGTCACCACCTTTGTGGAGGCATGGGGTCACGATGTTCTTGCGAACGCCTATTTCGTCCGGAATAATTTGAATCCTCCGTTTAAACACAATGCCATGGGAGCATTGGATTTTCCTTTAACTGCCGCCATGCATAACAGCCTGACTCAAAAAGCAGAATGGACCACCGGCATTAATGAATTATACCTGACGCTTGCCAAAGATTTTGTTTACAAAGAACCTTTGAACAACTGTATTTTTCTGGGTAATCACGATATGAACAGATTTTATTCGGTCGTGGGTGAGGACCTGAAAAAGTTTAAGATGGGAATGGCCTTATTGCTTACCCTGCGCGGTATTCCGCATTTCTATTACGGGGATGAAATATTAATGAAGAATTTTAAAAACCCTACGGACCAGGAGGTGCGATATGATTTCCCTGGTGGATTTCCTGGCGATCCGGTAAATAAATTTGAGACATCGGGTAGAACCCAACAGGAAAATGAGTCGTTTAATTATATAAAAACATTAGCCAATTTCCGTAAGAATTCATCTGCTCTTAAGACCGGGAAAACAATGCAGTTCATTCCGCAAAACGGGGTATATGTTTATTTTCGTTATGATGCAAAACAAACTGTAATGTGTGTGATGAATACCACTGATCAACCGGCGACAATTGACCTTTCGAGATTCGCCGAAAGAATGAACGGAGCGACCAGGGCCAGCGACGTTGCAGCAGGTGTTACGTTTAACCTTGAACCAAAGCTTACGCTTGGGGACAAATACTTATTGATAATGGAATTGTCCAACTAATTTCTTCGGAGAAAAAATTAGTTCATATAAAAATATTCCAGACGGATTGACGACCCCAGGTTCCCCAATCTTTTGTTGCTTTTTCAACAGAAGCTTTTAATTCGGTTGCTGGCTTCTTTTTCCCTTTTGTAGGTGCTGCAATAATACTTGTATTTACTCCATTCACCTGTAGTTTGGTGGCGATCCAGCTTGTAAACATTCTTGGTATTGTGATACCCATGATCATGCCGGGCAATCCATGAATTCCCATCGGTCCGCCACTTACAGTTATTTCATCGGTGTAAAAGGCAAATACATAAACACTATCAAAAATGATCGCCTGTGCTTTCCTGCAATTGAAGCCGGCTATTTCACGGGTCTCGTTTGGCACCAGTTTCCAGTCCAGCTTCATAAGGGAATCAGCAAGCAGGTATGTTTGATCAAAAACGAATTTCTGGCTGATCCTCGTGCCGGTGTTAAAATCATTGTACCAAACATTTTCCTCTGCATTGTTGGTGCCCCAGGGCATTTTATCCTTTTCGTTCAGCCGATCGAATTTGTAGATCGTTTTGTTATCATTAAACGTCAAACGATAATAGGTCGTTGAAAAGTTTGGCATTTTATCTTTGAACATCTCTGCAAAAAAACCATCGCCAAACATGCGGTGATTGTTGACTCTTACTTCATATTCGATCATTCCACTACTAATGAATTGCTGCGAATTGGCGGCAATTGCAGTTAGAATAATTAAGGAGGCAAATAGCTTTTTCATTAGAAATGAATTAATAATTAAAACATTTTTGTGGGCTTACCATTCTTGGAGAAATTCCATGTTGCTGTTACAAGCCAGAATCTTTTAAGTGTTTCATAGTAAGTTTCAGTATAGCTGTAGCTGCTGAAATTTCTGTTATAGCCGCGATTTTGATTTAAGATATCATTTACCTGGAGTTTTAATTCGAACTGATTTTCTTTGA
>DASVAM010000168.1:0-5588 GCA_036376375.1 Chitinophagaceae bacterium | reverse complement strand
GTAAGCAAGTCCTTTTTTTATTAGCGTTACAGCCATTTCATATAACTTATCAAAATAATCGCTGGCATACAACTCATTCTTCCATTCAAAACCAAGCCAGTGAATATCATCTTTGATACTATCAACATACTCCACATCTTCTGTCACAGGATTTGTGTCATCAAAGCGCAGATTTGTATAGCCGGGATATTTTTTAGTCAAGCCAAAATTCAAACAAATACTAGAGGCGTGGCCGATATGCAAATAACCATTCGGTTCGGGCGGGAAACGGGTAATGATGTGCTTATACTTCCCCGTCTTCAGATCCTCTTCAATAATTTCTTCCAGGAAATTTAAACTCCTCTCGCCCGCCCCGGCGGGTAATTCTTTTTTTACGTCTTCTGTCATTTTATTGTCACCCTGCGCTTGGCGAAGGGTCGGCAAAGATAAGGAATGTGTATTGGTGTCATCCCCAACAAAATGAGGGAATGAGTGAAGCGCAATGCCAGTATTGGGCTTCCATTACGTTCGAATCATCGCGGGCATGGTCCGGACTCCTGTACTGCACCAACTCTGCTCATCTTTTATTACTTTTAAAGCTTCAACAATAGTCAAACATGAGTTCTGAAGTAGATATTGTCAGGAATATTCTTGAGCAAACGGAGCTCGCATTTCCATCATCAAATTTTGTTAAGAGTATACATCAGCAATACCTGAATCGCGGCGGTCTTAGCAAAAAGCAATTAGAAGGCCTCTATCAAATGGCGCAAAAAGTAACTTCAGTTTCTGCGGCCAAACTATCAACATTAGAGGCGATCATCTTGAAAAAGCCAACAAGATATAAATCTGAAAAGCCCGAACCTACCCCGCTTTACAGGAAAGATGAAGAACTGGGAAACAAGATAGCAGCAATACTTCAAAAATATCCCCAGCACAAACGGGCACTGTTCCTAAAGTCGAAATATGAAAACAATGAAGTTTTTTCCTCCACTGAAACTGCAGAACTGGAAAAATTTTATAGACTTCTTAAATAAAAAATGGTAATAAATACAAAAGGTCTTCTTAGTAAGCGAAGACCCTTTGAAAATAAGCCGTCAATCTGGTCAAGCATGTTCAAATATCGCCTCAGTTTTATAAACTCTCAGAACCGGATCTTTTGTAAAATACTTTCGTACCTGCTCAACTAAGCTTTTATACACCCCTGTTTTATCATAAGTTTCGGCATCCTCTTTTGTTTCCCATACGGTCATTGAAATATACTCTTCCTTGCCGTCAGCGGGTTCTAAAAGCTTACAATCAAGATTTCCTTTTTGTTTTCTTACGGTGGGAATAGCCACCTCGTTATAAAATTTTTTTAGTTCTTCCATCTTTGCGGGTGCAAAATTGAAGTAAGTGAGTCGAACGATCATAATGCCTCCTTTTTTAAATGTGAAGAAAAATCGTTTTCAACGGAAGACAGGTTATTTCATCAGCCGGATCGCAGGGAAGTAAAAGTTACGAACAAAGCATACGGATTCACGAAAATGCTGCAACATTAGTTTTGCACATGCGATAAATAAAGCATATCACCCAGTTGCTTCGCCGTTTTTTCAAGATTTATGTAAGTATTTTTCATTGCCTTATCCATGTCAGGCTCATTTTCATTTATTGAAATAAGGCGATCAAAATATTGTTTGAATGACCGACCGCGGGGAATATCAATTCGACCCGCCATACCAATAACCGGTAATGAAAATTCCTTTGCCCGTTTCGCTACTCCAAACGGCCCTTTACCCTCCAATGTCTGTTCATCAATACTTCCTTCACCGGTAATAACGATTGTTGCCTTTTTCAATTCCTTATCAAATTCCGTTATTTCCAAAAAATGATCTATGCCATTGAAAAGATGGGCATGCAAAAGTGCATACAACGATGCCGCTACTCCGCCGGCCGCTCCTCCATGTTTTATAGTGGATATGTCAATTCCGGTTTTATGGATGACAACATCACGAAACCTGGAAAGACCCGATTCGAGCATTCGAACATCTTTGGCTGATGCTCCTTTTTGCGGGCCAAAAATTGCCGCAGCACCATTCGCTCCAATCAATGGGTTTTTTACGTCACATAAAATAGTTATTTCTGTGTTTGCAATTCTTTTGTCTAAGCTCCTGACGTCAAGTTCTGCAAGTAATGATAAGGAAGCTGGCAAATTATTAAGCTCATTTCCGCTACGATCAAAAAATCTTATGCCTAATGCTGACAAAATTCCAGTTCCTCCATCAACTGTTGCGCTGCCTCCTATACACAAAATAATTTTAGTGGCTCCTTTGTTCAACGCTTCATTGATCAATTCGCCTGTTCCATATGTCGTTGTGATTAGAGGATTGTATTCATTAGTTTTTAACAATCGCAATCCTGATGCCGCCGCCAATTCGATGATAGCCGTTTTATCTTTTTCGATCCATCCAAATGATGATGCGATTTTTCTTTTTAAAGGATCCTGTACCATCGCAGGGATCAACTGACCTCCCAAATGATCAGTTAACAAGTCTCCGGTACCATCACCGCCATCTGCAACAGGAAAACGGGTAATTGTACAGGACAGTTTACTTTGTTGCAATCCATGATCGATCGCTTCCGCGACTTTCGCAGCACCAAGACTATTTTTAAAAGCATTTGGAGCGATCAGTATATGCATGGGTCATAAAATAATAAGAGACAAAATATAGATCACGATCATGGTGATTAATCCCATAAAAATTGAAGCAATTGAATGCACCCGAAGCATCGTCCTTACATCAATATCTGAAAATTTTGAGATCACCCAGAAATAAGCATCATTGGAATGTGAGATCATCATTGAACCTGCCCCCATTGCAAGAACGGTGAGTAGTTTTGCATTTTCAGATTCAAGACCTAAGATGGGTAACAACGGCAATACAATTGCAGAGGCAGTGATAATTGCAACAGTTGAAGATCCCTGCGCAGTTTTAATAAGACAGGTCAATAGAAATGGAAACCAGATACCCAGCATTTTTAAGTCAAGATTTTCTTTGAAATGTTCCCCAATATTAGTGGCTGCCAATACTGCACCAAAAGCGCCACCTGCTCCGATGATCACTAATATACCCCCGGCTTTCTCCACTGCAGTTGACAACTGGAAAGCTAAAGAGTGCTTAGGAGAACGCTTCCCGTTCATTATTGCTAATACAACGCCAATTGCGAGAGCAACGATAGGATCGCCAATAATACTAAAAACATCCACGATAACTCCCTCTTTGTTTTTATCCAACACGAGAACGGATTTTAAAGCCATCAACAAGATCGGGACCACGACTGGCAGAAAAGCCGGAATTGTTTTTGGTCCTGTGACGATCTCCTCGTCCGTTTCATTAATACGTTTATTATTTGTATTTGATCTATTACCGGCATACACCGCCCACCAATGGCCGATCAACATCGCCGGAATTGCAATCAGAATTCCATATAAAATCATTTTTCCAAGATCAACGCCAAGAGTGGATGCTCCTGCAGTTGCTCCCGGATGCGGGGGCAATAAGCAATGAACAGCATATAATCCTGACGCTAATGAAATACTCATCGTTGCCGCTGCAACTCCGGTTCTTTTTATCAGCGATTTATTTATGCCATTTAAAACAATATAGCCTGAATCGCAGAAGATGGGTAATCCAACAATAAACCCCGTGACTGATAATGCAAGTGAAGATCTTTTTTGTCCCACCAGTTTTAATATTGAAGTCGCCATTACGCTGGTACTACCATTTTTTTCAAGCAATACCCCGATCGTTGTACCCAGTACGATAATAATGGCGAGTTTCGACATGACATCTCCAAATCCATTCCTGACAAGCGTTAAAATTTCGATAAACGATAACTGAACGCCAAAACCGGTAATGAAAGAGGCGATGATCAATGCAAAAAATGGATGCACTTTAAATCTTACTGTCAGCAGAATAATAAAAATAATTCCTGCCAACAGAGCGATAATTACTTGTAAAAAAGATATATTCATCAGATCCTGTGTTTGAATAAGATAACCCCTTTTAATAGTTCATGACCCATCGCCGCATCCCCAATCAAAAAAAATAAACTCGTATATTTACAAAAAAAAATTTCGTATGTCATTATTAAATCAGCAAAAAGGTAAAAAGAAAAACGATAAGAAGAAAAATCAGAATAATTCTGCACAAGGTTCAAAATTCATTCAAAAACCCCAGACAAATACCTTTGTAAGCAAACAGGCTAATACAGGATCACAGAGAGGAAGTTAATTTCCTTCTTTCATTATTTATTTTTCACGATCTCCTTTCTTACGTTGAGTTTATAGCGTAACGCTAATTCCTCATTGCAGAAAACATAGAGCCATTCTCCCGTGGCGTCGGTTATGTTATATTTAAATATGAGTTTTTCGCCGGAGGCAGCAGCGGGAGATAATTGAATGAACAAAGCAGTATCGGGGATTGGTGAGGATGATACATAAAAGTTTCTTATTTCTTTTCTTGCTTTCAGCTCAATATAGATCGAATCGCCAACCGCTACATCGATCACACCTTTTAACGGGAAATAATTACTAATACCGGACTTTAGATATCCCGAATATCGAAAAGGGCTTTGAGCAAATTCGCGATAAACAGGAGGATGGTTTAATAATGTCCATTGCGGATCTTCAGGAAAATGGTCCCGGATAAAGTCTTCGGGCGGGGTAAGGAAATAAAAATCATTATACTGCCGTACATATTCATTACCGTAAGAAACAACGCCACTGGCCCAGGTGACATCCAGCAAATACCAGGCGTTGTCAATAAAAACCGAATTCCATGCATGATTGACTGCAAATCTCCGGTTATTATTTGTTCTCGCATAGCCGTAGATGATCTCGGCTTTGATGCCAGCATGGTCGCACAATGTTTTAAACAGGCGTGAATAGCCTTCGCAAAAAGCAACTCCCGTATACAAAACCTTTGCGGCTACTCTCTGATCTAATGGCGGCAGTATAGCGCTGGTATCTTCGGGTTCTTTATAAAATTGGCGGGAGCTTTTCTTGCCGTAACTTACAGGTCTTACATTGTAATCGATATGCTCCGTGATCCATCGGAAGATCGCTCTTACTTTTTCACGCTCTGTCTTGCCAAGCGAAACCAGTTGTTTTGCTAATGTGTCGGCTTTTGAAACCCGGATCGATCCAACTTTACTGTCGATAACATAAAAATTATCCGGTCTTTGCTGTGAGTAAATACAAAGTGGTAAAAACAGGAATATGATCAAAACAATTTTCAAGGCCGTTAAGGTCACTCTAAATTTAAGAAGAGTTTTTCTATTCCGTAAACCATTCAAAAAATGCCTGCCTCTTTATTTAGTTTTTTTGAACCACAGGGACCTTTAGGTTTAGATAGTTCTTTGACAATTGGAAAAGCAGATATATAAAGGATAAATATATTTAGTGGAAGGAAAGCGGGGTGAACTTTACAGAGTCATAGACTGAAGGTCTAACCTGTGTATCAGTCCCCACTCTCCATCCACGGTTGCTAAGGCCCAATTAGAATAGTAAGTCCTTAAAGACTAATTAAAGGTCTTAGGCTAAGCAACCTCTTTTGTAAGTCTAAAATCAA
>DASVAM010000166.1:0-23140 GCA_036376375.1 Chitinophagaceae bacterium | reverse complement strand
GCAAAGATGAATATTGAATAAATCTCTGACACCTTTGAGCGCAATTTTCATCTGTCTTGCTTGGGGAGGTTGTCTTAGTAACCTATAAATGCTGTCAGAGATCAAAAAGCTATTATTCACTTCCTTTGTTGCAGTTTGAATACGGGAAGCAATATTTACAGGCATACCCATCACCGTGAGATTATTATTCACACCAATTCCAATATTACCAACAATAACCTTACCCATATGCAATCCGATGCCTACGCTAACCTCATAGTTGAAATATTTCTTAAGATATTGGTTATTGAAAATATCGAGTTCTTTCAATATTAAATGAGCTGCATTATATGCGTCGTTGACTGCCGCTTGAATACGGGATTCCATGCCGAATACTGCATAAAAACCATCTCCGGCTGTTTCAATAATTCTTCCGTGATTCTCTTCAATACATTTTCGAAATAGGGTGAATAGTCTGCGAATAACATGTATTACATCAAATGCCAGGTATGCCTCCATAAAAAGAGTGAAGTTGCGGATATCTAAAAAGAATAAGGCCAGTTCCCTTTCTTCACCGATATTTTGTAAAACCGATTTAGTGTCTTCTTTTATATATAATTTGATATCCGTTTCATCACGGATTATCCGATGCAACAAAACAGGCGAGCCTGTTACAAATGTTTGACAGGCTAGCCGGACATTCTGAGGAATTCGCATTCTTTCTCTTAATAGTTTTTCCTTCTCAGTGTAAGGAGTCAGATTCTGAATCCCTTCTTTAATTAAAACCCTGCAGGTTGAACATTTAGCATTTCCTCCGCAAGCATGATAATGAGGTATGCCCGCCGCCAACGAAGCATCCAAAATGGACTCACCCTCTTTAACTTTTATAGAGCGATCACCAATGAATTCTACATAAAATGATTTAGTTGCATCCATTACGTGTTATTGGCTGACAAAGGTGCCAGCTCGCTGATTTATTATCAACTTTGCTTTATAAAGTCGTTCCTTTACTTTTATCGGAGTAATGTTCAAAAGTTCTGCGATTTCCGTTTCACTAAAATCAGACGTATTGTTTAAAACGAAGACAGACCGGACCGTAAGAGGCATATTGTGTAACTTATATTCATTTCTATTCATATAGTCTGAATAATATTCACTGCTTTCTTTTTTTGCAGCTCTCCAATCACTTTTCTCAAAAAATGGATCACTGAGTTTGGAAACACATTTTTGCACCATGAGTTTTGCAATCCATATTTTAAACAAATGGTCATTCGGTACACAAGAGTGACTATTTACACAAGAATCAACCTGCTTTACTAGATCATTTGTTTCCCAAAAATTGAATTCAAAATTGAATGCAATCCTGCATAGTAATGGTGTATACTTATTGATCAAAGAGTTTCGGGAAGAGGTTTCATTTATAGTCATTTGATTAAAAATTTTATGGTAACCAAAAGAATCAATATTTTCAGGTGTTTCTTTTATTTGTCTTTTTAAGCATTTTGACAGATTTATAAATAGTAATTCTGTTTATAGCGCTCCGGTCAACAAATATCAATTGCTCCAATCTACCGGTGCTGTTTTTTCTTCAGGAACCAGGTATTTGTTATATGGTTTTGGGAAAGCCATTTAGTGAATTCAACAAATCCCATCACCGCCAAGGTAATGAGCATGCCAAGAAAAGAGAATGACATTGTAGTGTGTTTTATGTCTTTATAATACAAGACAGAATACTGTATTCAAAAACGGTTTAACAGTGTAAAAATTTAACTCAAAAGGAATCCTTTTTTATCTTTCCTTCTTTAAAGATTATATAGCAATGTAGCACGCTTGTATTAGGAGCCAGTTAACAAGAAATTAGATTCTGATTAGAACGATTCTCCCTAAAAAAATCAAACATTTGTTTAGAGTGTTATGAATATGTTCCTCTTTTAAACTCTTTGGTCAAGCGAGAGGCCGCGGATTCATCTAAATACCATTGCAAATCGCCATTCTCCGGATGTATAAGCCTGGCTGGGAATTTTTTTGGGTCATCGTCATTTTCTAATACATTGTACACTGCGTTGGCTTTAGCTTTGCCATAAACGAGAAATGCAATATGCTGTGCCTGGTTGATGAGTGGTGCCGTCATTGTGATCCTGAAAGCCTTTTTTTCCTCAACAAACACAGCTTTTACTGATGCAGATTTATCATCAAGAACAGATGTGTTTGGAAATAATGAAGCTGTGTGAGAGTTATCCCCTAGACCTAAAAGGATCAAATCAAACTGGATTTTCCGGCCTTTAAAATGTTTAGCAATTGTTGAGGTGTATTTTGTTGCTGACTCTTCGGGTGAAAGGGAAGTATTGATTGAGAAGATTTTTGGTGGGGCAATTTTTAATGGATCGAAGAGTGCTTTTTTAACCATCAGTGAATTATTCCCCGGGTCATTATCCGGGACGTATCTTTCATCACCAAAGAAAAAATTTATCTTATTCCATTCTACCTGATCTTTAAAATCAGTTGATGCAAGCATTTCATACAGTCTCTTAGGTGAACTGCCTCCCGATAATGCAACATTAAATTGTCCACGTGATGCGATTGAACTTTGAGAAATAGAAATAAAATAATCAGCCATCGCTATTAATAATTCCTGCACGGTCTTAAAAATATTGACCTTCATTTCTGTTTATTTTTGATTGGCAAGGTAAACCAATGAAAGCCATCCCTGGCAATTAATGCTTCAGCATTTTCGGGACCCCATGAATTCGCTGAATAATTTGGAAAGCTTAAGCTTTTTTTAGATTGCCACAAATTCAGGACCGGCATTAATAATTCCCATGCTGCTTCCACCTGGTCAGAACGCATAAAAAGTGTCTGATCGCACATCATTGTTTCTAAAAGCAAAGTTTCATATGCTTCCGGTGCATCTTCACCATAAGTGCCATCATAATTAAATACCATATCAACCGTATTTAAAATCATATCTAAACCTGGTCTTTTAGCCTGCAACTGGAGACGGATGCTCATTTCAGGCTGAATGCTGATGATGAGCCGGTTCTGCTGCCAGTTATCCGTTGCCTCAGGTGGGAATACCAGGTGCGGAACATCACGAAACTGAATTGTTATAATAGAGGATGACTGAAACAGGCGTTTGCCGGTTCGAACATAAAAAGGCACACCTTGCCAACGCCAGTTATCGATAAAAAATTTTATGGCAGCAAAAGTTTCAGTATTAGACTGCGGATCAACATTAGCTTCTTCTCTGTAGCCCGGTACCTCTTCACCTTCCATCCATCCTCTGCTATATTGGCCTCTGACAACTTGTTTCCTGAGATCTTCTGCTCTAAATTTTCTCATAGCTCTAAGCACATCTACTTTCCGATTGCGTACTTCTTCAGCATCAAAGTTTACCGGTGTTTCCATAGCGATAAGACAAAGCAATTGCAACACATGATTCTGTACCATATCGCGTAATGCACCAGCACTATCATAATAATCTCCACGATCGCCAATGCCTAATTGTTCGGTTACCGAAATCTGTACATGCTCAATATAATTGCGGCTCCAAATAGGTTCAAGTACAGAGTTTGCAAAACGAAAAGCCATTATATTTTGAACTGTCTCTTTGCCGAGATAATGATCTATCCGGTAAATCTGCTTTTCCTGGAAAATACTGCACAAAAGATTATTTAATGATCTTGCAGATTCCAGGTCGCGACCAAAAGGCTTTTCAATAACGATACGTGTAGTATCAGGATTATCGGCCAATTTACTTTTAGAAATGTTTTCCGCGATTATGGGAAAGAAGTTTGGTGATACTGCCAGGTAATAAATTATATGTGGCTCTTGTTTCCATTCCTGCATATAATTGTAAATCCTTTTTCCAAATTCTTTGTAAGTTCCTGCATCATTCAGATCAGCATTTTGATAAAATATGTGAGGAGAAAATTCCGTCCATTTGGTTTTGTCAGCCTCTCTTTTCCTTGAAAACTGGTTAATACCATTCAGCAATTTATCACGAAATTCATCGTCTGTTAATTTTGTACGTGCTGTCCCAATAATGGCGAATTCATCGGGCAGCCAGTTATCCAGAAATAAATTGTATAGCGCAGGAATTATTTTTCGCCGATTCAAATCACCCGTTGCGCCAAAGATGATGAATATCGTAGGCTGAGATTTTATGGTTGATTTCATTTCTTAAGATTCCCGTATTTAAATAAATTAACGTATGCACTTTCTGTTTGCGATCATAAATCCATTAAGCTTTTTCATCACTTTTCCATTCGCTGTGAAAGGCACCTTCCTTGCCAATAAGTTCATAGCCATGTGCCCCAAAAAAATCCCGTTGAGCCTGAATGAGATTAGCAGGCATTCTTTCACTGCGAAAAGTATCAAAATAATTCAGCGAAGAGGAATAAGCTGGTAAAGCCAATCCATACAATGCTGCATCCGAAACAACAGCACGAATACCAGTTAAACTATTTTTAAGAACCGATTGAACTGCGTCATCTAAAAATAGATGTTCAAGTTTTGCATTTGCCTGGAAAGCTGTATAAATATTTTCCAAAAAAGTTGACCTGATGATACAGCCGCCACGCCAGATCTTTGCTATCTGATCCAATTCAAGTTTGTAGTCGTACATTTCAGATGCTTTATAAAGCAAGTGCATCCCCTGGGCATAAGTAGTTATCATGCTGAAATAATATGCCTGCTCAAGATTTGCAATATATTCATCAGGCTTTTCTGTTACTGTCTTAGGCTGCATATCAGCGTATATCCTCGCTGCCTCCGTTCTTAATATCTTGTATTTAGATAAGTCACGCATTGAGACTGCGACGTCGATAACCGGAATAGGCAAGTTTAGATCCATTCCTACTTGTGAAGTCCATTTCCCGGTGCCTTTGGATTTAGCTTCATCTCTAATATCGTCCAGCAATAAACGACCGGAATCCGGATTTTTAAAAGTAAATATCTCCGCTGTAATTTCAAGCAGGAAAGAACGCAAGCGACCTTTGTTCCATCGATCAAAAATGTTATGAATTGCATCATTATCAAGTCGCAAACCTTTCTTCAAAACCTCATAAGTGTCAGCAATCAGTTGCATCAATGCGTATTCGATTCCATTGTGAACCATTTTTACAAAATGACCCGAAGCACCAGGCCCTATATAGGCTACGCATGCAGCATTGTCCACTTTTGCTGCTATTGCTTCGAAGATATGTTGAACACGTTTATAAGCTTGCTGATCACCACCCGGCATCATGCTCGGGCCATTTCGGGCACCTTCCTCACCTCCTGAAATTCCCATTCCAAAAAAATGAAACCCCATTTTTCTCAAATTGGTTGACCGGCGATCCGTATCACTAAAATGTGAATTGCCGCCATCAATAATAATGTCTCCTTTACTCAATAATGGACGTAATTCTGCAATTACATCATCGACAATTTTGCCTGCAGGAACAAGCAACATCAATACTTTCGGGCTTTCGAGGCGTTGAATAAAATCATTTATATCAGAAAATCCTTTTACTTTTTTTCCCTGGCCTAGTTGATTGAGCAAAGAAACTTTGCCAGCATTTTTATCATACCCCGCGCCGGGAAAGCCATGGTCGGCCATATTCAGTAGAAGGTTACATCCCATAGTTCCCAGGCCAATCATGCCAATGGTATATCTATTATTTTCTTTTTTACTCATTTCATTTTTCTTTTTCTAAATCTTCGAGTATGCTCTTGGTAGTTGAAAAATCCTGATGATGAAAACTTCGTATTCCCAATTTTTGAGCTGCCTGCACCAGCATCAACCGGTCATCAAAATAAATACACTCTTCGGGTGGTGCCTGCGCTATACCCATTGCCAAGGCGAAAATACGCGGATCGGGCTTCCGCATTCCAACTTCGCAGGATGAAATAAATGCATCGAAGCATTGATGCAAACCAAACTTTTTAATCCGAAAATCATTTAGCTCTCTGCCTTCATTATTTATTGAAATAATCGGGAAACCACAGCTCTTTTTCCATTCTTTAAGCCACTGCAGAGTACCGGGCAGCTCTGTGGTTTGAGCAAACATAAATGCCGTAAAATCTTCCCGCGTAAACTGCCTGGGATAATTAAAAACAACTCTATCCAAATATTCATTCAGTGTGATGCTGGCAATTTCATAAATATTGAAAATGACATGGTGCAAGGAGTCCATTTCTGCGTAATCAAGGTTGAATTTGATAGCAGCTTTTTGCCGGGATTCTTGTTCCCAGCCATTACTGAGCAATACTCCGCCAATATCTAAAAAAATTACTTTGACGCCTCGTGCTTCCATACTATTAATTTAATATATTACTTGTCGTTTTTGATTTTCAATCGCCACTAAAAGTTTATTATAAGCCTTATTGAATTTTTCGATTCCCTCATCTTCCAGCTTTTGAGTAATGGTATTAATATCGATTCCATTCTCTTTCAACTGCGACATCACCTGTGTTGCTTTATCCAGGTCATCCTCCAAATGACTTTCGACCGTTCCATGATCATTGAAAGCTTCCAGTGTTTCAATTGGGATGGTATTGATCGTATCGACACCTATCAATGCTTCTACATATTTCACATCGCTGAACGATGGGTCTTTACTACTGGTGCTGGCCCATAGTACACGTTGCCGTTTTGCACCCTTTGCTTCCAGGTTTTCAAAACGTTCACTATTGAATACTTCTTTATATATTTCATACGCCTTTTTAGCAGAAGCAATTGCCACTTCGCCTTTCATTTTACTCAAACTTTTTGCTTCTAATAAAGGATCAATCAATACATCAATCCGACTAAGGAAAAAGCTAGCCACTGAAAAGATTTGATCAATAGATTCATTGTTCTTAATCCGGTCTTCCAGGCCAGAAATGTATGCATCAGTAACTTGCCTGTACCGCGGCAGGCCAAATAGCAGCGTAATATTAATATTGATCCCGTCGCTGATACATTTTCTGATGGCGGTCAACCCTTCTCTTGTACCGGGTATTTTGATCATTACATTTTTCCGGTTAATTGCATACCACAATTCCCGGGCCTGTTTGATTGTTCCTTCCGAATCATGAGCCAGATGAGGTGAAACCTCAATGCTTACAAAACCGTCATTCCCATTGGTCTCTTCATAAACCGGTTTAAAGAAATCGGCTGCACGTTTAATATCTTTAACCGCAAGATTGAAGAACGTATCTTCGTTGGACCCTTTTTGTTTGGAAAACATTGTAATATCTTCTTCATAATCTGAGCTACTGTTGATAGCTTTTTCAAAAATGGAAGGATTGGCTGTGACGCCACTCACACCATCGTCTTCAATGAGTTCTTTTAATTTGCCTGTATCCATGATTTTCCTGTCAAAGAAGTCAAGCCAGATACTCTGACCCAAACTCTTAATGCTTTTTAGTTTATTGTGTTTCATAAAAGATCAAGTTTATTTGTTTTCTAATTGTTTAATCTTTTGTAGCCTTCGAAGATGTCTGTCTGCGCCTGAAAATTGTGCTTTCAAAAATGCAATGATCAGTTCCTGGGCACTGGCAAAACCAGTAACCCTGCCGCCAAGACAAAGCAAATTCATGTCATCATCTTCAACACCCTGGTGCGCCGAAAAATAATCGTGTATTAAAGCAGCACGTACACCAGCAACTTTATTGGCAGCTATGGAAGCTCCCACACCGCTACCACAAATTGCAATACCGCGATGAATATCGCTGTAAGCAATTGCCCTGGCCAGTGGAATTACAAAATCGGGATAGTCATCTTCATCGTCCTGTTTGACGGCTCCAAAATCCACCACTTCATATCCCGTTTTGAGTAAGAAAGGATATATTATTTCTTTTAATGCATATCCGCCATGATCTGCACAGATGCCTATTTTCATTTTACAATCTTTATTTAAGTTATGGAGCAGATGATCCGGCGAAGATTACGTCAAATCATGTACTCAATTGATTCCAAATCTTATGAAACCAATGCTTTAGCTCTTTTCACGACATTTTCTACAGTAAAGCCATACTGCTGCATCACTTCTTCACCGGGAGCAGATTCCCCAAATTGATTGACGCCAATTACATCACCTTCATCTGTTACATATTTACGCCAGCCTAACGCCGATCCTGCTTCTACCGCCAACCGCTTCTTCAATGTCTTTGGAAATACCTTTTCTTTATAAATATCATCTTGCTTGTCGAATAATTCCCATGATGGCATACTTACAACTCTTGCATCAATACTTTGCTTTTTCAACTCCTCCTTTGCCGCTATTAATAATTGCACCTCGGAACCCGTTCCGATCAAAATAATTTGCGGAGTTTTTTCTGATTCAGAAAGGATGTAAGCTCCTTTTTCCAATTCGCTTGCTGTTGTATATTTTTCCTGGTCAATTACAGGAATTCGCTGGCGTGTTAAAATCAATGCAACTGGTCCACCTGAATGTTCAAGAGCAACACGCCATGCATATGCCGTTTCATTTGCATCTGCCGGTCTGATTACCGTTAAATTAGGAATGGACCTTAAACCAATCAATTGTTCTACCGGTTGGTGCGTGGTGCCATCTTCTCCCAATCCTATACTATCGTGTGTGTAAATAAAAATCGGCCGAATTTTCATTATTGCTGCGAGCCGGATGGGGGGTCTCATGTAATCTGAAAATATCAGGAATGTAGCGCCATAAGGAATGATGCATTTGCTGAGTGCCATTCCGTTTAGGACTGCACCCATAGCATGTTCTCTAATTCCAAAATGAAAAATACGACCGCCAGGATTTGTTGAAGAAAATGATTTGTATTTTTCAAGGTTGGTATCAGTTGATGGCGCAAGATCAGCTGAACCGCCAATTAAAGCAGGCAAATAATCTGCAATTGCATTTAATGCTTTGCCAGAAGCTTTACGGGTCGCTATTTTTTCTCCGGCTTTAAATACCGGTAATTTCTCTTTCCACCCTTGGGGTAATCTACCACTGCTTAGTAATTCGTATTCATTAGCAAGCTCCGGGTATTTTTCCTTATAGTTCTTATACAATTCGTTCCAGCTTCTTTCTTTTTCAATTCCTCTCCTCCCTGCTTCCCGGTAATAATTCAATACCTCATCAGGCACTTCAAAATATTTATCAGGATCAAATCCGAAATTTTCTTTCACCAGTTTTACTTCATCTTCACCAAGCGGAGAACCATGTGCACTTGCTTTGTCTGCTTTATTGGGACTTCCATAACCTATATGTGTACGAACCTTAATCAGTGAAGGACGACCTGTTTCTTTTTGAGCTTTGTTTATAGCCTCAGACAAAGCCTCAATGTCATTGCCATCTGGGAGCGCTTGTACGTGCCATCCGTAGGATTCAAATCGCTTTTGCAGGTCTTCACTAAATGTCAGATCTGTATTTCCTTCAATAGTTATATGATTATCGTCATACAAATAAACTATGTTGCCTAACTGAAGATGACCAGCCAAAGACGCCGCTTCAGCAGTTATGCCTTCCATCATATCTCCATCACTGCATATCGCATATATTTTATAATTGAAAATATCAAACCCTTTTTTATTGTACCGGGAAGCAATGAATTTTTGTGCAATAGCAAATCCTACTCCATTGGCAAAACCTTGCCCTAAAGGGCCGGTTGTTACCTCAATACCCGCTAATAATCCATATTCAGGGTGGCCGGCAGTCTTGCTGTGCAATTGCCGGAAGCTTTTAATATCATCTAAACTGATATTATAACCGGTTAAGTACAAAAAACTGTACTGTAACATGCAGGCATGACCAGCAGACAAAATAAAACGATCGCGGTTCGCCCACTCCGGATTATGCGGATTATAGTTCATGCTTTCCGTCCACAATACATGACCCACAGGCGCAAGACCCATCGGCGTCCCAGGATGGCCGGAATTTGCTTTTTGTACAGCATCAACTGCCAATACCCTGACAGCATTGATGCCCGTTTGCTCTATAGCTTGTGTTTTTGTATTCATGATAAATACTTAAAGGTTTCTAATTTGTTCAAGTGACCTGGTGTCAGGTTTCATAAACAGGGCATCATCAAGTTGCCATAGCCTGGCGCCTCCTTTTATTCCATCTTTATTAGTGATAATTTTTATGTTTTCATCAAGCTTGAAATTGATCTTGCCCGAGTTGCCACCACCAATGTATAACCTATCGTAATTGAAAACTGTTTTTAGAATATCCAAAACCTTTTTCATACGCTTATTCCATTTTTTTACGCCCGTTTTTTTTAAAGCATCATCTCCCAGGTAATCGTCGTAAGTTTTATTTCTTGTAATCGGATGATGTGCCAGTTCAAGATGGGGCAGCAAATGTCCGTCCAATAATATTGCAGTTCCAAATCCGGTGCCAAGGGTAATTACCATCTCCAATCCTTTTTCACTAACTACACCTAAACCCTGCATATCCGCGTCGTTTGCTATGCGGACAGGTTTATTTAATGCATCACCAAGCAACTTGTTCAGATTTACCCCTTTCCATAAATCGGTACCCAGGTTAGGAGCGGTATGAACAATCCCTTTTTTTACATAACCCGGGAATCCAACAGATACTCGATCATAATTCTGGAAGTCAGATACCATAAACTGTATCACTTCTAACACTTCCTGAGGTAAAGCAGGATCGGGAGTCTTCACCCTTTCGTAGTACTGTAAAAGCTCGCCTTCCTGGTTTAAAACTGTTGCTTTAATAAATGAAGCTCCAATATCAATGGTCAGGATATTTCCGTCATGCGAAGTGTTTTTCATTTTATTTTTTTGTCTGTTGATTAGTTGATTTATTATTTCCGAGTTCTTATCATTTAGTGTTCCAGAATGGATCTTCATATTGATCCTGCAGCGATGATGAATAATGTTTTTCAATCTGCTCCCCAATTTTTTCCAATTGTTCTTTGTTTAATTTTCTTTCCAAATGAGGGAATAGTTCTCTTTCTTCATATCGCACATGTTCATCTACCATGTCAGCTAATTCGGCTAACCTTTTTTGGACATTGTTTATTGAATAATTTTCCAAATTCTTTACCTGCTGCCGTATGTTTTGATGTTCTTTAATGGCTCTTTGAACCTGTCTATCGCTAACTGGCACGAAAAAGATCCTTTCTTCTTCCCACATGTGAGGGCTTAAATGATATTGCCAAAAATATTTTACATACCTGCAGATTCGTTCTATAGCTACACCTATCTTTAGTCCTTGCCTGATCTTCCAACAGAAAAGCAAAGTAAAATGATGTTCCCGGGAAAGTCTTTTTATATGCTCATTCCGTTTGATCGGAGTTTTTTGGATTCCCATAATTTTCAGCATTTAAATAAACAAACTCATTTTCTTCAAACTCTTTCTCCTTAGCCAATGCTTTTGGGAAAAGAATATTATTTTCGAGGTGGAAATGCAGTAACAAGTCATTTTCAAATTCTTTCAATTTTTCAAAAAGGTACTTGTAAGAGCCACAAGCATCCTCGTGTAACTTATAATCATTGGTAAGCTCATGAAACAGTTTCAGATCCTTAACTATTGCCTGATGTGCCCTCTGCATTCGTCTTACCGATTCTTTTATTAAGCCAAAAGTTGTATACATCCCTTTTTTCGGGCAACTTTTGTTTTTTACAAATTTCTTAATATTGGGAAAAAGCATTTGTTCCTCTTCCTTCATGTGGTTCAGTAAATCATGAAAAAGGAGAAAGAGTGCTGTAGTTAGTTTTATCAGCTCAGGATGCTTTTCGTTGTGATTATTTGCGACTTTTTGGGCCAGATCATGAATAACTACTGCACTCGTTTTAGCATATTGATGATGGGTATTGACAATATAATCAATAAGAGAATCAAGATCCCAGTTATTGAATTTCTGGAAAGAGATTGTTTTACTCAAAGTGATCTGCTCCAAAGCTTCAATTAATTGTTCCACTGTTATCCCAGCCTCCTGGCTTACCTCATTCAGGGTTTTATTCCCGTTACACCAAAAATCAACTCCCAAACTTTTAAATACCTCTGTCTTGTAATAAGCCTTAGCGGCAATGCCACCAACTGTTTCGGTTAATTGTATTGTATTCATAAGCAAATATTTTAAGTCTGTTCTTTATTTTTCGATGATCGATCTTGTTTATACATTTTCAAATTGTTATTTATTATTTTTCTTTTCATTCGCTTTGTTGACATAACCCATAAACTTATTTGTCAAGCTATTTTCCTTAAACCGGTATTTGTTATTTGCGAAACAATGGCTTCCCATTTGTTAGCTTTTTTTTCCAATTCTGGCATAGCAAATATGTCATTCGTAACATGCTCAAAAAACAATATTTGAACCGGTTGCCTGTTGTCCATAAAATCAAAGTCGAGTACAATTTTATCAATGTGATCTTCAAATCTTTCTTTTTTGCTTGTTCCAATATTGATTCTTATATATATATTCCTTTTAGTGCATTTTTTTACGTCATTTAAATCCAAAAGAATAGAATCATATTCAGCCTTGTCAATTTTTTTTAGAACCAATAATTTTCTTTGTATTTTATCCAGTCCAATTATGCAGGTCTCTAAAATTTCCTGGCTTGAGAATGATAATTTATTTTCAGTTCCCAGCTTGCTAAAATGATTAAGAAGTTCAGTACTTGCTTTTTTCCTTTCCTTATTATCTATTGAGATAAGAATCAGACAAATGAATACAACTAGTGAAATAATGATTGCTGCCACAATAATAGCTGACATGTTAAATAGGTTTAGAGTAACGAAATGCGCTTTTATGAGCAAAAGTGCTCAAGACGCTTAGCAATAAATGACCAATGAAAGTTTTAGAAAAAAGTTGACCCAAGACCTACAGACATTAGGCTTGGGCAGGCGTATTAAAATCCTTGAAATTAGAGAAGTAATAAAGCTTAAGGCAGAAAGGAGCAAACTCGGTAAATGAACAGATATAACAACCCTCCGTATCACGTACGATATACTTTTTCTGGATTTTTAAACCTATATTATTAATACCAACCATATTTACAAATGTATTTAATAAACTCCGGATAATATCTAAAGAAAGTGTAATAATTAAAAATATGGTACAACCTTATTGTTACCTCAATTACCGTTGAGATTTATTTCATTAGATAAATGTTGTCAAAGAACTGAACAATTAGTTTTTTTTTATTTGAATCTGCCATGACAATCGAGTTTCTGAATGATATAGACTCTTGAGAATGTTGGCTTAATTCAATATATACAAATTTCATTTCTAAAATCTTTAAGATCATTTAAAGTAAATTTTTAAAACCTTGTTTTTTGTAATGCTCAATCTTACTTTCAAATAATTCTGCCATCTTTTCTGCTCGCCATTTTGCTTCTTCTGTTTTTTTCCCCTTAAATAATTTATCCGCCGTTTCAATAAAAAGCTCCATCCATCTTTGAAAATGAGAATGGTTGACAGGCAACTGCGCATGCGGTGGGAACGGGCTTCCGCAATATGTTTTTTCATTCAGTAATACAGTTTGCCAAAATGCGTACATCTTCTCAAGATGTCGCGGCCAGCGATCCTGAATTCGTTCATGAAAAATCGGAGCGAGCAATTCATCCTCCCTTACTTTTTCATAAAATGTATTCACGAGTATTTTTATATCCTCCAGCGTTATTATGTCTTTTGTTTTCTCCATAGAATTTTTATTGTTTTATCCTCAAATAAGTAATAAGGTAGAATAACACCCATCCACCGATACCAATAATCAGTATCCATAACCAGGAAGGAATACTTTGTGGAGTTTCACTTCCTTGTATTAAAAATTTTTTTTGATCACCTTTCCCATAAGCATTTATCATCACAGGCAATACGCCGTCTACAACAGCATTCTCCTTAATGCCTTCAATGTCGATGGCCGGCCCGTTTCTTACTTCAAATGGAATTATGCGAACACCTTCCTTACCTGTTGGATCTTTACTTACAATTTTGAGCGTATGATTGCCATCAACCAATTTTCTTGTATCCAAATCGAAATGCACAGGTGATACAAATGAGGCAATGGGTTTTATCTCATCATCAATGAAAATAAATATGGTACTCTTGTCATCCATACTATTCATAGTTTAACACAACTCTCTTAATATGGTTTTCATCTTTCTCTCCCGGTGACAAAAGCCATTTTACTGAAAAATAGAGTGTAGCGACCACAATAACAGCAGCCACAGATATGATCAAATAATCCCAATTGCTTTGAGGACCTGCACCGTGAGTGATGCCCCGAAGGATTTCTGGTTGTTGATTTTCGCATGCAGGGCAGGAATTGGCTTCTGTAAGAACGCCCAGCAGTAATAATAAAACAAGATTTTTTTTCATACTCATAATTTATACTATTTAGCTGTTGCTTTCAATTTGACAAATTCAATCAGTTTTGTGACTTCCTCCAGACTGATTGGTTTGGCATTATTTCCCCAACTTGTTTTTTCATGATTTATGATAGCCACCACTTCCTCCGGCGATAGATTCGCATTAGTTCCTACTGGTGGCATTACACCATAATTTTCTCTTGCATCATAACCATTCATGATAATGTTGACGATCAATTCCGGGTTATTGTCAAGTACAACAGGACTTCCTTTAAGTGGAGGAAAAGCTCCTGGCAATCCTTCACCATTTTCCTGGTGACAGCTTTGGCAATTGGCTGAATAAAGAGCTGTGCCATCCATTTCTTTTGTTTGGCTCAAACCAGGTTGTTTTTTTTCTTCTTTTTTGTATAAAAATTCAGGAGCGATGCTGCCGTCTGGTAATTTTGTTTGCTTTAAGGATTGGAGATAAGTAACTAGATTTAGAGCATCCTTACTTGCTATCACTTTTCCTTGATTACCTTTCATGTAAGCTGCAGGCACATTTACTACTACATCTCCCTTTGCAGGCTCATCTTTAACGGTAAATAACCAGGGATAAGCAGGCATGATTGATTCCTTTACCACTATCCTGGGGTTATATAAATGAACAAGATTCCAGTCAACACTTGGTTGGCGAACTCCAATATTAGTAAGATCAGGACCTGTGCGTTCTGTTCCCATCAGCGTGGCCGTATTTCTCCAAACATCAGTCCTCTTATTACCTGCATAATCAGCAGCAATGCCTGGCCGCTCACCCCATACTTTATCCATATCCACATTACGCACTTGTTGAGTATGACAAGCTACACAACCGTTGGCTATATAAACAACCTTACCTTTTTTCGCTTGTTCGCTCAATTGTTCGGCGCTTGGCAACGGAGCATTATTCTTTTGATTATTTAATGCCGGAATAATGGCAACCAATATAGTGAGGCCAATAAAAAAGAGGGCGGCTGTAGTAAAAAGTTTTTTATGGTTATCAAAAAAATCCATGCTTTAAATTTTTTCTGCTATTAATTCTTGGTTTAATTTTTTAAAAGCCGTTTCTTTTATATCAATAATACCTGTCCCTGCAAGCATCCTGTAAATATTGTAAGCAAAGAAAATATGTGACATCCACATGAGACTGCCACCAATGGCTCTCCAAAGCCAGTAAGGAGCCATGTGGGTAACCGTATCAATAAATGGCTTCCCCTGCACCCACATCCATCCACGCATCGTACTTCCATACATTAATGGAATAGTATAAAACAATAATCCTATTAATGCTAGCCAAAAATGTGCACCTACTGTTACCTGGGGTGGTTCTTTACCAGTAAGCCTTGGCACTACAGCATAGATAGCAGCCCACACGAAAAAGGAAATAATGCCATACATCGTAAGGTGAGAATGGGCAACCGTAAAATCAGTAAAATGCCAGATTAAATTGGTAGATCGAAATGCTTCTGCCGTTCCCTGCATGGAACCAGTAAAATAAAAAACAATCCCTACCAGAAAAAAAGGTAAGGTATAACTGCCGGATATTTTAAACCACGCACCTTTAAACGTCATGATAAAATTAGTGGTGCCTGCCACGACCGGTATGATCATACCCACACTTCCTACAATAGCTACTGTTTGAAGCCACCAGGGAATAGAACTAAAAACAAAATGATGTGTACCAATAAGAGTATAAAATAAAATTTGTGTCCAGAAAGCGAGGATTCCGAGGCTATAGGAATAAATAGGTTTGTTTAACTGCTGTGGGAGAAAATAATAAACGATACCAAGTGTAAATAACATAAACCACATACCAACGCCCTGGTGCATATAGTAACCTTGTATGATAGTTTCTCCCAAACCGTTTTGCCACCACGGTATATATGCAACTAACATTATAACAATGGCAAAAATGACTGCTGCCACCATATACCAGTTGGAAATGTATATTTCATGCGTTTTTCTTTTAGCAATTGTTTGCAGGAAATTAATTAATGTCAAAGCGACTCCGATACCAAAAAGCAACATTACGGGCCAAACATATTCGCGATATTCCCCGCCGCCATTATTGACACCCGCCATCAGGCATATTGTACCTAAAATAACTGACGCATTGACCAGGTAAAGAGCATACCATCCCCTTTTTATGCTTGCCAATGCTGTGTTACTCACCATAGGCACTATATAATACCCCAGACCCAGCATGCTCAACGATGCCCATCCCCAAAAAACAGCATTGGTATGTACAGGGCGAAGGCGACCAAAACTCAACCAACTGACATGATCCGCATCTGGAGCAACGAATTTAATGCCCAGATATTCACCTGCTGTTGTGCCAAACAACAACCAAAAAGTTGCACTGCCAATGTACCATAAGATAAGCTTAGATAATCTCGGGTCTATATTCGGACGCTTTACTGCTTTCTTCTTGATAGCTACAAATGTCAATCCGCTGGCTGTGCCTGCATTGTTGATAATCCCTTTTTCATCGGCCACTGGCATAGTTCCCGAAAGCTCGGTATTTGAAAGTTGATAATCCAGGGCTGCTTTACGATCTTGTAAAGTGGCTACTATTTTTTCGTCTGACAATTCTGAGAAATAAACAGCGAGTTTATCTGCCTCTTCCAGATTTTGTTTATTGCGATACTTCTTTAATACAGTTCTAATTTTAAAAAAAATCAATACAATGGCAACAAAAATTGGAATAAGGATTAGTATAATCGTTATAAGAATGCCAGTCTCACTGAACCAGGAGCCCGTCTTTGCATTACTTGTCTGTGCATTGAGTATCGGGCTGCTTAGTAGAGCGGCAGTTAAGAAAAATGAACTCCAAAACTTTGATGGATCATTTGAACGTTTACTATTTTGAGCCTTTTTATTTTTTAAGAAAATTTCAATTTGATCGTTATCTAAATTTTTCAGATACTCTGTAAATTGTTCTTCCTTTTTCGATAACTTTTTCTTTCTGTTCTTATTGATTATTTCCTTGGTCATTACAAACATGAATATTGTCACCAACAGAATGATTGCTAGAAGGATAATCAGGAAAATAAAAGGCCCCGAATCGGAAGTTATTCCCGTTTTCACTTGTGCATTTGAAGACAAAGAGAATAATAGTAACCCTGAAGGAATAAGGAAACGTATCAGCATGTAGATTCTCTTATGCATTATAATTTTTGAACTCTGTTTTACTAATATAGTTGAGCATTTATTTTTCTTAACTACCTTTTTATCAATACTCCAATAGGTTAACGGCCCGCTAGCTAATCATTCTGATAAGGTTCTATTGACAGAACTCTCAATTTGGAAGATTCTGTCAGCAAATCATTAATATGTTTACCTGTGAGATTTGAAATTTTAGTTTCGGTGCCAGGATTAACTAATATCAAATCAGCTCCAACGCACTCGGCGTACTCCAGAATGGCTTTTGGAAGATTATGACCTTCCATTATATGGTGTTCTATAGGACTTGTAAGAGAATTTTTTAAAATCCGGAATGTTTCGAGAAAAGAACTTTTCTTTGATTCGTCGATAACAATCTTATCTGGGATTGTGACAAGATGAATTGCCGCTCTATATTTTTTTGCAAGCTCAGTTACCAGGTCAATCTTACGGTGTGGAATAAAAGACCTTACGGGAACAACAATGATCTTGATCTTTGAATGAAGAGTATTCTTCATAACTGTCAAAACGGGATATCCGGTTGATTTCGCAAGTTTATTAGGACAAACTGATTTTAATAATGAATAATGTTTGTCAGAATTGCTTTTGCCAATAATTATGAGTTGGGGTTTTATTTCATTTGCTGCATCCCGAATTTTAGCACAAACATTTCCTTCCTTTACATAAGTCTTAACCTTGCAATCCGAAACGGATTCTTCTATTGCAAACTTCCATTCCTGTAATTTGCTCTTTACTTTCTTAGGATAATAATATTTATTCGGTGAGGACCTGAATAGATTGATAATGCGGATTACTCTCCAGAGAGCTCTGGGTTTGGTCACATGAAGCAGATGAATAGTTGATCCATTGGTACACGCCAACTCAATTGCCTGCTTAACAGCTACTTCTGTGTTGGCGGTAAAATCAACGGGAATCAGAATACTTTTGAAGAAACTTGACATTACAATATTCTATTATTTTGAATGTGTGAGAACAAATCTATCACAGCATTGTTGGTGTGGCATTAGATCGGCATTAAAATGTAATTAGAAGGATCAGTTTTTGTATTATTGCTAAAATGATAAGGAGTAATTTGCTTTAAATGAAAAATTAAAGATATTATTATGGAGGAAAGAAAAATCTTAATTGTTGAAGACGAAAAGAAAATTGCTGATACAATCAAATTTGGGCTTAGTGAGTTTGGTTTCGAAGTAGTAGTAGCCTATGACGGCATTATAGGGCTTCATTTATTTAATGCTCACGATTTTAACCTGGTTATTCTTGACATAAATCTGCCAGGAATGAATGGATATGATCTATGTAAGACGATTCGGTCGATGAATCAGCACGTTCCTATAATTATGCTTACTTCAATGATTGCCTTGAAAGACAAAGTAGAGGGATATGATTCAGGGGCGGATGACTATATGATTAAACCATTTGAATTTAAAGAGCTGCTTTTAAAAATCAGAGCTTTGCTTAAACGAACGATGAGTCAAAGCTTACCGGTTGGAAACTTTTTAAAAGCATCCGACCTGGAAATGAATCTTGACAGTAGAGAAGTTAAAAGGGATAATAAGATAATCAACCTGACAAGCAAAGAATTTCAACTACTTGAATACCTACTGCGTAATAAAAATAAAGTACTGTCAAGAGTGAATATAGCGATTAATGTATGGGACATGGATTTTGACACTGATACCAATGTGATTGACGTTTATATAAGTTATTTGAGAAATAAGGTGGATAAGGGTTTTAAACACAAATTAATCCAGACTCATGTGGGTATGGGATATATCTTAAAGGAACATTGATGGCCGGAAGATTAAGAATAACCTTGATATTCACTATGATAATGCTTCTTATATTATCATTAGTGTGCGGGCTTATCTATTATTCTTCCTATCAAAACAGGCAGCAAAACATTAGAACGCATTTAACTAATCGTGCATTGATTACGGCCAGTATGTTTAATCAACCCAGAATATTTGACCAAAACCTCATGCTTACGATAGATTCCAGGGTTGTAAAGTCAATGAAGAACAAATCGATTCAGGTTTATAGCCATAATAATGAAAAAGTGTATAGCTATAGCGACGTACCAGCTGACACTATAAAAATTAATAATGAGATTCTAAATAGAGCGAGAATTCAAAATGCTTTTTTTGTTGATGGGGATAAAGATGTTATTACTTTCAATGATAACATTAATAATGATAACAGGGTTATAGTTGTTAGTGCTTTCGATGAAGAGGGGAAGAGAAGCCTGCAACGTATCAAACTTATTTTGTGGCTATGTTTTATTGGCGGCATACTAATCGCTTTTGCCTCAGGATATTTTTATTCAAGAATATTGCTGCGCCCCGTAAGAAAGATTGCCGATCAAATAAACATTATTTCAGCGCAGAGCCTGGAGCATCGTATAAAATCAGGAAAAAGGAATGATGAATGGCATTATCTAACTGATACATTAAATGACCTGTTAAACCGCCTGCAGGAAAGTTTCGAAATACAAAGGCGATTTATCTCCTCCGCATCGCACGAGTTATCTACTCCACTAACATCAATTTCCAGCCAGTTGGAAGTGTCCCTTCAAAGACACAGAGCTGCTGAAGAATACCGCCAGGTGATGCAATCAGTTTACCAGGATGTACGACACCTGGTAAAACTCACCCATATATTATTGGAATTTGCTACAGCAGCGGGTACGGCGGGTGGCATCGATATCAAATTGATCAGGATCGATGAAGTATTAATGAGGCTTAGAGCAGAGATGAAAAAAATTGATAAAGAATATTCCGTAAAACTTGAATTTGATGAATTACCCGCAGATGAGGAAAAATTGCTGGTCTTTGGAAATGCAGAATTATTATTCGCAGCAATCCGGAATATAGTTTCCAACGCCTGCAAATATTCGCTGAACAGGCTGGCAAAAGTAAAATTGTCCGTAGTTCAAAATGAAATCATTGTTGCTGTGGAAGATAACGGAAAGGGTATTCCTGATAATGAACTGAAGAATATTTTTCAGCCGTTTTACAGAACCGAAGACAGCCGGACAACAGTTGGGTTTGGCGTTGGCCTGCCATTAGTTAACCGCATCATTAAATTGCACAAAGGCCAAATTAGAGTGATTTCAAATGTCGGCAAAGGAACTACTTTCTTTGTAAACCTGCCAGTGGCCGGCAAGACTACAAAAACATAACTTTCTAACTGCTTTCTAATTTACGCTTAACCTCCTCCTAACACCGGCAATGTACATTGTGCGGAAACTACACAGCCATGAAAAAAAGCAATGAAAAAAATTAGAGGAGATGGAAAATAACAATATTAAGAACATTCTCGTGCCTCTTGACTTCAGTGAAAGCTCACTGAATGCTTTGGAAACCGCCCTTGATATAGCAAAACGACAAAATGCAAGGATTACATTATTGAACGTGGTAGATTCCAGCTTTATGTTTGGATTCAAAGGTGTTTACTATATTTCTGAAAAAACAATTGATAGTATAGTTGATGTTTCTGTACGTATGCTCAATTCTTTATTAACAAAGTTAAGAGAAGAGCACCAGGTAAACTGTGCTTCGGAAGTAAAAGTCGGTCTTGTACCTCATCGTATTGTCCAAACTGCTTCCGCTATTGGAGCTGATATAATTATAATGGGAACCCACGGGACATCCGGTTTTAGGGAATTCTTTATTGGATCGACTGTACAAAAGGTCATAAAAATTGCTGCCTGTCCGGTATTAACTATACCCCCCAATAAAAAGTGGTTAAATTTCAAGACAATATTATTCCCCATCAGACCAATAAACGGAGGAGTAGAAAAATATGATTTTTTGCGAAAACTCATAGGTCATAACCATGCATCGATTAAAATATTGATCCTGGCGACAACCTATAATGATCTTGAGAAAAATAAACTTCAGAAGTTGGTACAAGAACTTAAAACAAAGCTTGCAGAAGATGAGATTAAAATTTCAGGTGACATGAAAACTGGAGGAAATATGCCAGAAGCCGTATTAAACATGTCAAAATCCATTAGGGCAGATATTGTTGTTATTACTATAAATGCTGATTCCAATCTTAAACAATTTTTTATTGGTCCTTTTGAACAGCATATTGTCAATCATGCAGTGGTGCCAGTATTGAGTATAAGACCTAAACTTGCAAATCCTGATTTGCCGGTTGCCATACAATACGTTCACGAATCATTTCCTAATCATATATCCGCATTTGTATGATTGTGTTCTTGAATATATTTTTATTACTAGAATTTATATAGTATGGAAATCATAATCAATTCAGTGAATTTCAAAGCAGATGCAACCCTGGAAACATTTGTAAGAGAAAAGGTAGGTAAGCTGTTTGATCAATACAAAGAAATTATTCGGGCCAATGTGATTCTGAGAGAAGAAGAAAAAAGTGATCCGGAAAACAAGTTATGTGAGATAAGATTGATGATACCAGGCAATGATCATTTTGTAAAAAAATGCACCGGAGTATATGAAAAGTCGGTTTTACAGGCAGTTGAAGTATTGCAAAAAATTATAAGGAGGAAGAAAACCAAAGCAATCAGGAAACGGCATCTTTATTAATTAAGAAAAACATATTATGGTTTAGTTATACCTGATGAAAAATTATTATCCTATATCAATCTCCTTTTCCTTTCTGGTCTGTCCTAATGAGCGTAAGAAAACCCGGTATTTCCGTACAAAGCTTTACCTCTACTCTAACTTCAAGGACTTCAATACATATTCTCCAGCATATTCCTCAGTGATCTGAGTAATTGTTTGTTCGTGTTTATCATTCTTGAATTTAAATGGATTGGTATGTCAAAGAATAAGAAAAAAATTTGGTCGATTGGCAGCATCGTAGTATTTGGCGCATTGTTAAATGCATTCATAATCGCATCAGCCTACTTTTATAGCACAAGCTTATTATGGATATTGCTAATTACAATACCCCTGTTAATTTTCGGAGTCTACAATGCAAGGCAAACAAGCCAAATACTTACTAAGTATCGTGTGATGAGCCAACAAGAGTCAGAAAAACAAAATAATTATAAATGGTTGTCTCATTCTATTTATCCCAACAAAATTGACGAAACCGATTTAAGAACCCTGATCGGGAATGACCAATGCAGTCAGCCTTATAATACATGCATTTTCAATATCCGATCAATTAGTAACATCCATCCTAGAAAATCGATAGTTCAAGAGACAAGCAATAAAAACCTTGATTATTCAAAAAATTCATGCGAAGAAATGTTGCGTACTTACTGCCTGACTGGCAAAGATCTCGTTTGGCAAATAGAGCCAGACTTTATTGGGTGTCGAGTCGAAAATGGCAATTTCAGTGGCAAAATATTTAAACAAATGTCCAGAAGACCCGAAATAAAAATGATTGAATTGATGTTATCTTCTGCAACAAAACCTATTCGTCCTATTGATCCATTCTTGGATATTGGAAATACGGCAAAAATTAAAATAAATGAAAATACTTTCCCAGAGTTAACGTATACTACGTTTAGAGAAGCAGAGGGAATGATTCATTTCCTCAACAGTTTACGTGAACTATCGGGAGGAAAGCCCATTGGAATAAGGCTTTTTGTTAGTAGCAAGAAGGAATTTAATAAAATCTGTTACGCCATTCGCAAAACACATCTTGTACCTGATTTTATTACTATCGAAGGGTCTCTTGAAACGGCTACC
>DASVAM010000164.1:0-9914 GCA_036376375.1 Chitinophagaceae bacterium | reverse complement strand
GGTATCCCCGCCCGGTATGTAAGCGGATACATCTGTCCCAAAAATCATGAACTGCGTGGTGAAGGCGCCACCCACGCCTGGGTAGAAGTATGGGTTCCTTTTTATGGTTGGATCGGGATTGATCCAACAAATAATTGTATTGCCAGTGACAGGCATGTACGCCTTGCGATCGGCCGGCATTTTACAGACTGCACTCCTGTAAAAGGAACCTATAAAGGTTCATCAGAACATACGCTGGAAGTTTCTGTAAGTATTGAAAATGGTCAATTAAAAAAAGAAGAAGAAAAGAAAATGACACCGGTATTTAGTTATAAAACAAAAAATCCTGCACCCCCAACCAATTCTTACAGGCGGTATTTAGAAATGCAGCAACAACAGCAATGAGCTATGAGCCTTGAGCTTCGAGTTGTGTAAAGGAGTTACTAAATGTCTGGAAGCATCAATCGTTTTCTTTTTGAATAGATCCGGATGCCCACCACGACGATTATACATACAGCCAGATTGATATTGTATTCAAGCGGAATATGTTTAAATAATAAATAAACTCCGCCGCCAATGGCACAAGCCGTGGCATAAAGCTCACCTCTCTTCAATAAGTTTGGTATTGAGCTGCATAGAACGTCGGCTATCAAACCACCAAAAGTAGCAGTAATGACCCCCATTACCAATGAATAAATATCATTTAAGCCATTTCGTAAAGCGACTTCAATTCCCCAGGCAGTAAAAAATCCAAGCCCGATTGCATCGGTATAAAAGATCGTTCGTTTAAAACGATTCACATTTTCTTTGAGTAAAAAAGTAAATGCTGTTCCTGCAAAAACAAGAGCCAATGCAATATTATCGTTGATCCAATTCACAGGTCTTACACCAATCAACAGATCACGAAGCGTTCCCCCTCCATAGGCCGTAACAAATGCAAGCACAATACCACCAAATACATCCATTTTGAAGGATCTTGCTTTGAATGCACCGGTGAGTGCAAATACAAATATCCCGGCATATGTTATGACCTGGAGAAACGTCATGACAAAAAATGTTTTGAAGACAAAATAAGGATTATTTTATTCAGCATCCCTGACACATCGAAATCCTACCGTGGCATTTCTTTCGAAACCCTGTGATACCCTTAACAACATCTGGCGATAATGCAATGGCTTTGGCCCGCCTTGTACATACCACCAGCTGCCGCCGGGATGATAATAGCTCCCCCCCTTCATGATAATGTATTGATAGGTGTCACTTTGATACCAGTCGTTGGTCATTTGCCACACGGATCCGACAAGGTCATATAATCCAACAGGGTTCCTTCCTTTTTTATATTTACCAACAGCGTATAGCTTTCCATTACCGGTATTGCAAAAAGTTGAATCGGGTATCCCGTAATCAACCAACGTCAAGGTAGTGCTGATACTTTTTGCTTCTTTTCCTTTTTGTTTTACTTCATTGCCCCATGGCCATAACCGGCCATCGTTCGTTTGTGCTGCATATTGCCATTCGGCTTCGGTTGGCAATCTTTTTTCGGCCCATCCTGCATAAGCCTGCGCATCTTCATAACTAACATTTACAACCGGAAAATTTTCTTCTCCGCTTCGTGGAGCTCCATTGTTCCAATGTTTTAAAAAATTCACCGTATCCGAAGGGTGATAGTTTGTTGCGTCTATGAATCTTTTGAATTCGTTATTAGTTACCGGGTATTTATCCATATAGAAACTATTCATTGAAAGAGTTTTTGGAAACCCTTTCTTCGGATATGAAATGAATTCATCACCATTGGTAACATTCATGATAAATGAACCGGCAGCGATTCTCACCATACCAGGCGGTGGTGTCAAAACTGTCTTAGTCTTTTGAATTTCTGAGATCAATAAGGGTTCGCCCGGTGGAATATAATGGATGTACTCATCCAGCAATTCATCTCCCTCAAATAACTGCACCACATATTTTCCTTCTACCCTTCCGAACTTTTGAAATAAATGAAATGAAACCGAAAGTGTTCCGGACTCAAAATGCTCTTTATCATATGATGGGTCCCCTGCCCAAACCTTTATTTTAGTTCCTTCTTTTGCTTCAATAAATATCTTATCCCCAGCTGTCTTTACACTCAGCAATTTGGGAAAAAAAGCTATAGCACTAACAGCACCTTCGTTATTTGTACCAAGATATTTTTTGTTGAATGATTCTAATTCAATGATCGGCTGGTCTTTCATGTTAACCTTTACAGTCTTTAACTCCTCATGATTCCAAAGGTCGATATAGTGAACGTCTGCTTTCCACTCTGCTTCAAATGGCACATTTTTAAATCCTTCAGGCAATAAACTAAAGATGGTATAGATTGTTTTTCGTTTGCCGGGCCATTTGTTGATATAGATCTTGTCCTGAAGAGCCGGTATTAACGGGATCCAGTCGTAGGAGTTGAAGTTGGAGGAATTCTCTTTCAGGATTCGAACACACTTACCCCAATAACGATAATCATCATCGATCCACTCCGGCCGGCCCGGCCGCATTATATTTATTTCAACTCCATACCCATTAAACAGCGCGGATGAGTATTCCCGTCTTATCCTTTCTTTATTAACTTCTGCCACCCGAAAGATGGCAAAATCAGGTTTCATAAACTTGTTCAGATTCAGCAACGGCGGATAATAAATATCGTTGTGCACCCTTCCTGCAATGATCCCCTGCATATCTTTTGGCGTTGCCATTCCCTCACTGTATAAAATGACTCCGCGTTTCGCATTATCTGCCGCCTGCTGCAGTGCATCGCTGCCTTCTGCCCTTGTATCCAGCACTACGCCATCCGCATCGATCTTTTTTATGAAATCACTCATCGTCTGCAAGGATGTTGCTTCATCTTTATCATCCCATGGATTATAACTGATAAAATATTTTGTGCCCATAGCATGAGAAAGGGCCGCCAAATCCTTTTGCTTTGCTATCCCTCCGGGTAAGTCGCTCATTAAATGCCATTGGGTACGCTGGTCTAGCCCAAGCACCGGCCAGGTTGGCCAAATAATAAAAATATCATCACCACCATACAGTTTTTGTTTGTCTTTAAGAAACGCTTTGACGTGGTATGATGAATCGCTGTAATAATTCTTTTCCCAGGCCATCATCAGGTGGATGGTATACGAGCGACGGATATAATCAAGATCAGTTCTCTGGTAAAGCTTATTATCAAAATTTCTTACTTCGTATAACATCTTTTCCTGGAAACATTTTTTCAGCGCAACATGCCAATCGCCATCAACTACGTCAGCATAGAAATCGAAACTCAGTTGTTTACCAGGTTGTAATTGATGGAGACTCCTGAGCAATAAATAATTCTGAATACTGTCGCTACTTCTGCGGATCAATCCAAACAATGTCTTTCCATTACCCAAATCGACTGCTGTAAAATTCAGATCATTACTATTATGCGGAACGATGACACCCACCGGCTCTTTACCCGGTTGAAAAAGATAAGAACGGCTTGTGTCAGCGAGACCTTTACCCGAGATATAAATATTTTTTTCAGTTGAGCCAAACGGCACCATATTCGAAACTGTTACAGGTGATTTGCCCCTATTTGTAAACGTGATGCGGACTTTATAACCGTCGCTGAACTTTTCGTCTGGCTCCTCCAGTATGTGCAGGGAATAATCGGAAGCAAGGCTCAGCAGCCCTTCATTCGAGAAAACTTTCAATTTGTTCAGCTCAATGGAAAATAAGGGTAATGAAACTGGTATTACACGGTCCTTTAATTTCAGTTCCGTTAGTGTAACAGGATGTGCATGATCAAAAACCAGCTCTTTCAACTGTTGTGCTTCACCCCCGACACAAAAAATTGATATAATAAAATACAGGATCGGTTTTCTCATCCTGCTAAAAATACAATTAAATTTTCTGTGAAAACTTTTGTTGCGTTCGCAAGTAAGAATAACTATTTTCCCGATGCGCTGATCATCGTTCCCGATAAAACAGCATAACAATTGATCCAGGCTGACCTCACCTCGTCATTCCATTCATTTCCCAATCCTTTTTGCAGGGTCCAAAGCAGGGCTTTACCAACAAGATTATAATGATGTGGCTTTACGCCATATCCTTCATGACGTTTGGCCATATCGATAATATCCCCTTTTAATCCATCGAAATTTTCAATTCTCGCAACGATAATGCTGAACATATCAATGATCTTCTTGTATTGGCCCTCCATGTTTTTTGGAAACATTTTTCTCAGCTCAGGATTATCATAAAACAGTTTGCTGTAAAACACATCGCCAATAATTGAAGGATTGATCATTCGAACGATGGCCCAGCTCTTCTTTATTAATTCGATCTCTTTTTTCGTGAGCATATTCATCTGGTTAAGGACACGGACAAGATATGGCAAAATAGTAAGGGTAGTAAACTGCAATAAAAAAAATGTTTACATACAATTTTTTGTTGCAGGATCTTGGGTTAGTAGGCTGGTTTTTTTTCCGCCGCTTTTATCATAACCCCCGATATTAGACTATAACAGGCGGCCCATGCCTTCTCCAGCTCCGGCGTCCAGTCTTTTCCCAGACCATGTTTTAATGTCCAAAGCAATGCGTTACCCACCAGTTTATAGTGACCGGGGCGAACACCATAGTGTACATGCCTTCGTGCCATCGAAGCAATATCCTCGTTCAATTCATCTATACGATCAAGCCGGGCAATTATGACACTCAGCATATCCATGAGCTTCCGGTACTGATCATCCATTTTCTTAGGAAACATGTTGCGAAGAGATGGATTTGCCATAAATAATTTGCTGTAAAAGAGATCACCTACTATTGCCGGATCAATGGCCCTTAATGTCCTCCAACTTTGCTTCACTAATCTTATCTCTGCTTCTATCATATAATTGGGTTTTTGGAAAGGTGATTAAAAGAAAATTTATAAAAGAATATTTCAGGACAAATTATATAAACTCTCAATTAAAGTGTTCGCTTCAACTATTCAGCTATTACCATCATTCCAGAAAGATCGTCCGGACAGTAACGGATCGGTATGATCTCGCCGATCTTTGGAATATTGGTTTTACCCGCCAAAGTGTTTAATTGGCGGTAAACAACTCCTGACTCTGATTGAATAGATATTGCCAATTTGAGATTTATGTAATTATAAATGCCGCGCCCTTTCCTGATTTCCATTACCCGGGCAGCAGCCGGTTCACCTGTTTTTGATAATGATCGTTGCAACAGCACTTGCCGATAGACTGTCCGCCGATGATTGATCGGGAATACGGTCAGCAGGTTTTTTAAAAAGTCATTCATACAGATTCGATCTTAATTATGATATAAATAAGTGTCGTGATAAAAGCTGACCCCACCATGATCCTTCTGAACATGAAGGGAATCAAAGCTGGCAATTGATCTTGATTTGCGTTCTTCTTTTTCATATCACAAAATTCTGCTTGTGACCATGCGAAAAAAAATTTGCCTTAGTTAACGGTCGTTATTATTTATTGAAGCGTAGATTCATTCAATCAAAGCGTTTTTATTGTTACTACAACGGTGCAGTTTGTTCCGAAAAAGAATCGCCCCGTTTCCGGGGCGTTTAAATTACTGCCATTTGAGAAGGTTTTATGATTGGAATAAGTAAGAAGTCAATTTATTTAGTTACCTGCCTTATCAATACATTGTGCACCCCCGGCTGATAACGAATCACTACCCTTTCACCTTCGTGCAACGTTTCACCTTGCTTTAACCATGTATGCATCCTGTAGGAAACTTTTTTACCATTGATACGTATCATAGCCACCACATGTATTCTTTTATACCCATTGAAAAGCTTCGCATCTTCCAGCACCTGCATGATCCTGGTTCGAAATCCGATACCCTTGCTGCCAAGAGCCTTTTGCCAATGCAACTGTTTTTTCTGCTGCCACTTTCTCAGCTTTCTTATTAATAATGTGATCAGAAGAATTGTCATTGTTTTCGATTTACAATTCGATATTACGACACACGGGAGCCGGTTAAAAGTTTTACTTAGCCAATGGCGGTTTTCTGTTAGCGAAGGGTATAAAATCGCAAACAAAGCGCAGACGAAGGGAAGGGTAAAGTGCGGGTTCCTCCTCATGTATTTCCCCTAAAAACCGGCACTGATCTTAAAAACCAGTTCAGCGTAATTACCAGGCACTTGAATGAATACCTGCTACTGTTCGGTGGAAAATATTTCCGGAACACAGATTCCTATACCATTTTTGCTCAGCAACAATATTTGATCTTTTAAAAAACTATATGAAAAATCGCGTTTTAATCAGTTTTTGCCTTTTGTTGTTTATTACAGGAGGAAATTCCCAGCAGTTAACATCGTTTACGGTAACGATGCATCCGGATAGTATATCTTATTTAAGTATCAGCAAAAAACAAGTCTATACAGAATCCGAAGCAGCCGACATAAAAACTTCCCTTGACTTTGCACTGATCTTTACCAAAGATGCTTTCAGTCCTAAACTGGAATGGTATAACCTCAGCGGTAAAGACGGGAACATTCCCGGGAACTTAACAGGCACAGCAGCCAGGATCAATGCTCTGAGTTTTGACAGGGAACAATTTGATAAATGTAAAACTGCAAAGGACCTCAACCGAATGACTGGTCATATTACTTCTAATTCATTTTCTCATTATGCATCGGTCAGTCATACAAAAGATGCCATCAACCAGCATTGCTTTCTTGCAGACTCCACCAATGGGAAAAGAGTCCTGATCTGGATAAGTAAAGACGTTGACCATGGCTACAAAGTTGAAGTAAAACAATAAAGAGTAACCTTTTAAGCTATGAACCATATTCAACTATTACGGGTCATTTGTTTTGTGACCATCATCCTGTTTAACGACAGCTGCGATCAAAAAATTGCCGGCATAAAAAAAGACCTGACAACCGGTTTGACCACTACCTATAGTGGTATAGAGCCATCGGAGACATTTATGATGATGAACGACGAATTGATCAATCATACAGATATTCCGCTGGGCGAGAAATTTATAGTTGTTAATGATGGAGTAAAGGGAATGGTGATCAAAGATGGCAAAGTGAAAGTAGGCTGCTATTTGAAGATCGTTGACAGTGCTGGTACTATTTTGCTGGAAGAAAGAGATCTGTTTGCAGGGAATGATGAATTTCCTGAAAAAGATGCCCGCATGCTAAAATGTACTGTTTCGACCGGCAAGCCGATGAAATGGGAAGAAGACTATTTCGTAACCGTTTCATTTTGGGACAAACAAGGCAAAGGGAGAATTGACAATGCGGTCACCATAAAAACGATTGATATACCCTGAAAATAAAATTTCGCAAAGGACAATTTGGTTTTAGGCTGCGGTATGGTTAATGGTTGGGCAACATCTTCGTGTGTTGCCCTTTTTAGTATACCTTATCATTACAGTTCCATCCATTTTTTAAATACAAGGGTTTTCCCGATCGACCAAATAAGCGTTTGCCATTTGCTAAACAATACATACCGTTCAGTAAAACAAAATCAATAAGACACATAACGATCTTATCATTGTCTGATAATTGAATTTTATGAAAATAATTATAACAAGTACGGTACTGATGCTCGGAGTACTATTCACCAATGCTCAGCATGTGATGAAAGTGTCGGCCGGTGCAAGCGTCAAAACGTCCGGGGGCGTGAACATTGTTCTTTCGAATATGGACCTGGAGAATGATGGTACCATTAGCCAATCAAGTGGTGAAGGTGGATTCAGATTTTCCGGAAATCAATCTTCAGCCATCAAAGGTGCCAGCTTGCCAACAATAGGAATTCTGGAAGTAAACAAAACAAATGGTGCGAAACTATTTTTGAACAGGAACATAAGTGTAAGTTCATTGATCAACTTTATTTCCGGACAGCTGGACCTGAATGGCAGCAATATAGTGATGGTAACCGACGCTAACATCGCAGGCGAATCAGAAACCAATCGCATTGTTGGAGCCGGTGGTGGTTTTGTTGAGATAAGGCAAACCATGAATGCTCCTGCAGCAGTGAACGCCGGGAATCTTGGTGCTACGATCTCAAGTTCTGCCACCCTTGGCCAGGTTACGATCAGAAGAGGACATGTGCCCCAAAGCGGTACGGGGTTGAGTACAGGTATTAATCGCTATTATTCTATCGTACCAGACAACAACAGCAATTTGAATGCAACTCTTCGTTTGAAATATTTCGACGCAGAATTGAACGGACAGGATGAGCCTTTACTCGTCATCTATAAAAGTGATGATAATGGAGCCAACTGGGCCAACATGTCGCAAACAACACTCAACAATAATGCGAACTATGTTGAAAAAACGGGAATGAGCGATTTTTCGTTGCAAACCATTGCAAACAATAATGTAGTTGCTTCGGATGGTGTTACAGGAGTTGAGCTTACAGGTCAACGCAGGAAAGCTACTGAAGTCACATTAAAATGGAATTCGTTAACAGAAACTAATATGAGTGGCTATCAAATTCAGCGCAAATTGGATAATGAAGCCGATTTCAGCGACCGGGCATTTGTCAATACGCTTGCACCAGGTGGCAACAGCAATTCTCAATTGTCCTATCAAAATGTTGATGCCAACTCTTATACCGGATTATCCCACTATAGATTAAAGATCATGACTGCCCGCAACACATTCACCTATTCTAATGTGATCGCTGTCCCGGGCAAAACTAAAGGCGGCGGTGGCGGCAACGGAAATCCTAACAATACAATGCTAAGTGATGAGGCATCAACAAGCAGCAGCAGGTCAGCAATGCCAAATAACATAGCAGGAAAGATAACAGTGGGACCCAATCCTAATAATGGCAACTTCTGGTTCAGTGTAAATGGAATTGGAAAAGAAACCATTGCAACTCTCTTTACCATTGATGGCAAACAAATACAGCAATTCCGCGTGGTGAACTTGCAGCAACAAAGAGTGAATAATATTAGAACCGGAATTTATCTGCTAAAAGTGCCCGGCTTTGAAACACAGAAAATCATCGTCAACAGCGGCTCAAGTAGTACACCTGCCCAGGGACAAACGATACCTGATAAATCCAAACTTTAATCAGACGATAAGAACAGCGTACCATTTAGACGGCTCTCATTTCTATGGGAGCCTTTTCGTTTATCGTTCAAACCATTTCTTAAAACCCGGCGCTTTTTCCCGGCTGATGTCCTGTTCCATTTTTAACGGCGCTTTCAGTGTTAACGTGAGTTTTTGATTCTCGTGGGGTTTGATACTTTGTATCGCATTGATGTGAACAATACTTTGCCGGTTAGCCCGGTAATACAAATTAGGATCAAGTAATTCTTCAATTTCTTCAAGGGTTACATAATCGACGATATACTTATCCCCGTCAAACGTGTACAGGTAATTTAGATTCTCCCGTACAAAGCAGGCAATATTTTTTGTGAGAACCGGGATCCAGTTATTGCGCATATTCACCACAAATTTCTCCTTATACATTTTTGCATTACCCGATGGATTTTGCAGCACCTGCATCAGTTCCTGGAAATTGGCCGGTAGCTTCGCTTTGTTCTCCACCAATGATTTACATTTTTCTATTGCTCTTTTAAGCTCCGTTACATCCACCGGTTTTATTAAATAATCAATACCATTCACTTTAAATGCTCTTATGGCGTATTCATCATATGCCGTGGTGAAAATGATGGGGCATTTCAGATCATATCTTTCAAATATCTCAAAACTTACGCCATCGCTCAGTTGTATATCGGCAAATACAACATCTGGTTCTGCATTTTCCATCAGCCAGCGGTTCGCAGTTTTTACACTGGAAAGAGTCTCCGTGATCGTAACATCCGGCGCTACAGAAGCAATTTTATTTTTTAGCTCACGGGCTATCAGCGTTTCGTCTTCTATAATGATCGCTTTCATATCAAACTATTTAAAGTAATGGAAGTTTTATTTTGAATGAATCGTGT
>DASVAM010000163.1:0-4997 GCA_036376375.1 Chitinophagaceae bacterium | reverse complement strand
CCTGAAGATAACGCCGTGGGGAACTACAGATTCACTGGGCATCTGGCCGGAGCTGAATAATCTTGCTCTCGACCTGCAGGAGCTGGTTCGGTTAAAAACAAGAAGGAATAATGCAGCATTTTCACCGGCGCAGTATTATAGCGAAATAATCGGTGATAGAAAATTTGCAATTATTGGCAACCCAAATCTTGGTGAAGTAAGAGGTGTTTTTATGGGTATCGAAAACTTAAAGCTTGAACCGATAACTGCAGAAATATGGTTTAATGAGTTACGTCTTTCACACCTTGATGAGGAAGGAGGTTGGGCCGCCATTGGAAGATTGGATATCGTAGGAGCAGATCTATTCAACCTAAGTGCATCTGTTGGTGCAAGGAGCGCCGGGTTTGGTACATTGGAGCAAAAAGTAAATGAACGCAGCCGCGAAGACTATACTCAATTTGATATCAATGCCAATATTGACGCTGGAAAACTGTTGCCGAGAAAATTTGGAATACAGATACCGATCTATACAGGGATTAGTCATAACAGGGCCAGTCCAGAATATGACCCTTATGACCTGGATATAAAACTTAAAGACAAATTAAGAGCTAGTCCAAAAGATAAGCAGGATTCTATAAAAGCAGATGCGATCGATGAAACGACGATCAAGACAATTAATCTTACGAATGTAAAAAAACTGAAATTAAATAATAAAAGACCGCGGTTCTGGGATATTTCGAATTTAGATTTTAATTATTCATTCACAAAGATCAATAAGAGGAATCCATTGATCGACTTTGATGAAGTAAAAAGGACCCGTGGCGCGATCGCCTATAATTATGCGCCACAGCCGAAGTATTTCGAGCCTTTCAAGCGTTTAATTAAGTCAAATTCGAAATGGTTGGCATTCATAAAAGATTTCAATCTCAATTATGCCCCGGCGCAAGTTTCTTTAAAAGCTGATGTGTTCAGGCAATTTGGTGCATTGCAGCCAAAGAATGTAGGTGGCGGACCCTATAAAATTCCGGAGACCTACGATAAATATTTCACCTTCGATCGGTACTTTATTCTTCGATGGGATCTGACCAAGTCGGTCAGTATGGATTATAATGCTATTAATAATGCCAGGGTAGATGAACCCTATGGCCGGATCGACACCAAAGACAAAAAAGAAATTGTCAGAAAGAATTTCTGGGATGGAGGAAGGAATACCCGTTTCCACCAGGACGTGACATTTACGTATAATTTCCCGACGATTAAGTTCCCCGTTATTGATTGGACTTCTCTTAGAGCAAGTTACCGGGCGGAATACGATTGGGTAACGGCATCACTGCTGGCAAAAGATTTGGGTAATACAATTGTGAACGCACAAACTAAAAATTTGAATGCTGATCTGAATTTTGAACAACTTTATAACAAATCAAGATTTTTAAAAGCTGTTTATTCTACCGCGCCCCCGGCTCCTCAACAGAATGCCAATCCAACAAATAACAAGGCGCCGAAGAAAATTGTGAATACCGATTCGTTGTCAAAAAAAGAAGCAAGAAAACTTAGAAAACTCCAACGCAAAGAAGAAAGAAAATTGAGAAGGCTACAAAGACAAAACTCTTTACCGCAGGTAAATGGAATCGTGAAGGGTGTTGCAAAAGTTCTTACTTCTGTAAAGAGAGTCGGAATTCAACATGCTGAAACAGCAGGAACATCCTTACCCGGTTATCTTGACAGCACAAAATTCTTAGGACAGAACTGGAAGAGCATGCAACCAGGGTTTGATTTCATTTTAGGGTATCAGCCTGATACTAACTGGATAAACCAAAAGGGAATGGAAGGGGTTTTGACGAAGGATCCCCGATTCAATTCATTGATCCTGCAACGCTATGATCAGCGTCTGAACCTTACAGCACTGGTTTCACCTGTGAGGAATCTCACAATTGATATCAATATGGATAAGACATTTTCTAAAAACTATTCTGAGTTGTTCAAAGATACCAGTTCAACCCTGACTGAAGGATTTAAGAGGTTGAATCCTTATTCATTGGGCAGTTTTAGTATCAGCTATATTTCGTATCAGACATTATTCAAGAAATTTGATCCGAATATTGTTTCAGCAACATTCAGGCAATTTGAAAACAACAGGATCTTCCTTTCAGAAAAATTGGGTAAGGCAAATCCATATAACGGTCCAAATCCAACACCCGGCGCAGACGGTTATTACCAGGGATACGGCCGGTATGCGCAGGATGTAATCATCCCGGCATTTATTGCTGCTTATACAAATAAGGACCCCTTGAGTATACAGTTGATAAAAAATTCAAATCCAACGACCAGTGCCAATCCGTTCAGCGGTTTAAAAGCAAAACCAAACTGGAATCTTACTTACAATGCAACCGGCATTAAAGGTCTTGAGAAAGTCTTTACAAATCTTATGTTCCGTCATGGATACAGAAGCACCCTAAGCATGAATAGTTATAATTCTGCCTTATTCTTCCAGGATCCTTTCCACTATGGTTTTCCTTACTTTGTTGATCCTTTGACAGGTAACTATATTCCTTATTTCTTTGTTCCAAATATTACGGTCAACGAAGAATTCAGTCCGTTGATATCAATTGATATGACATTTACTAACAAGTTGACGGCAAGAGTGGAATACCGTAAGGCAAGACAATTAAGTTTGAGTCTTATCGATTATCAATTGGCAGAAAACCGGTCGGAGGAATTAACGATCGGCGCTGATTGGACCGTAAGAGGAATGCCGCTGATTAAAAAGATCGGCAAAATGAAATTGGAGAATGACGTTACATTCAAACTTGATCTTAGCGTGAGAGATGACGCAACAGCAAACAGCAAACTCGACCAGAATGCTGCATTTGGTACCGCCGGGCAAAAAGTAATTAATATTAACCCTAGTATTGACTATGTCGTTAACAGCCGCATACGAGCAACTCTTTTCTTTCAACAACAAAGAACTATTCCAAAGATCGCTACCACGGCGCCCATCACAAACACAAGGGCAGGGGTGCAGTTGACGATATCGCTGGCCCAGTAATCCAACGTTTGAAGTCTGAAGTAAGAATTCTGAAGTAAGAAGTCTGAAGCCTGATTGGTTTAGATAGCGTATTTATTTTTAACATTGTATAGTCAATATATCTTCTTCAATAAATTTTTTATCTATGATCAAGAAAGTGTTTGATCTTGACGTTTTTAATTTGTCTTATAGTTTTGCAATGAATATCTTCAGAACTACAAGGACCTTTCCGAAGGAGGAAACATATTCACTCACAGATCAGGTGATAAGATCATCCCGATCAATTGCGGCTAACATTGCAGAAGGTTTCGGAAAAAGAACTTATGCAAATGAATTTAGGAAGCATCTTATCTATGCAATGGGTTCTCTCGAAGAAACAAAAGTTTGGTTATTGTTTGCTAAAGATTGTGGCTATTTAAAAAAAGACATATATGATGATTATTCTCTCAAATATGATGAGATAGGAGCAAAACTTTATAAGCTATTTGAGAATTGGAAGACTTTTAAATAAAGAAGAGACCGTAATCATACATCAGACTTCGGACATCATTTAACTTTCTTAAACATCATCACGTAGCCGCAAAGATTCTTTTTCTTCTGTTTGTTCACCTGTACAGGTTTCATCATATGAAATTCGGAGAAGCGGGGCTGGTAGGCATAAGAAATTACATTACCGTCAACGTCACCCCATTTATTCTGTTTGTAGTATACTTGTTTTTCATTCCAGTCGAACATACGAACCTCGTAAAGACGGCTGGTATAATCACCGATAAAAACAAATTGATAAAGACTTCCCTGGTTCAATGGAACAATGACCGGCATTTCGTATTCACTTTCCATGGTGATGGAAGCTTCTTTCATTAGTACGAACCCATCGTCAGAATATAATTTCTTAAGACTATCAACCTGGTGATTGATCAACTGGTCGCTGCATGATTGCACTTTGATCACATTTGATTGTGAATTGGCTGACAGAATGTTCAGCATTAGTATCAATAAAACCAGGTACGGCTTTTTCATAAGGGTTCTTAACAGGTATTGCAATGATAACCTCATAAAAATAAATGCTGTACAGCTGGGTTCTAAATTTTTAATTAACAATATTCAAATTCAGGTACAAATTCCACGGTTTGTTACGCAAGTTTAAAACGGTGGACCTGGTAAAACCAATTAGTATCAATCGACGAGAGGTGGAACCCGGGATCGTAAATTTACTAAAATGCATCAACTTCCTGAAGAAATGTTGATTGCTGTCAACTTACTTGCGATTAAAATAAATTCCATCTGCCTGTTGAATGCAGGTCAATACAAGATCGTTTATGCAAACATGTGGGGGGAGGGTGGTACAATAGTAGATAACTTCCGCTACATCTTCAGCGGTAAGTGGTTTAAGGCCATCATATATTTTTTTTGCAGTGGCCTCATCACCCTTGAACCGAACAAGAGAAAATTCCGTTTCCGCTGCACCAGGGTGTATAGCAGTAACTTTGATTCCATGTCTTAACAGGTCTACCCTCATTGAGTGGGAAAGAACATCAACGGCAGCTTTTGAAGCGCAATAGACATTTCCCTTTTCATAAACATCTTTTGCCACCGAACCAAGATTGATAATATGAGGAGTGCTGCTTTGCTTAATATATGGCATCAGGGCTTTTGTTGTGTAAAGGAGACCCTTCACGTTCGTATCGATCATTGTTTCCCAGTCATCAATATTTCCATCATCAATATAATCGCGGCCAAGCGCCAGACCGGCATTATTTATCAAAATATCTACATGCTGCCATTCCTCAGGAATGTTTTTTATCGCTTCAAAAACTTCTTCCCTGTTTCGAACATCAAATACTGAGACAAGTATTGCCGTATTGTATTTTTCTTCAAGCTGTCTTTTTAATTCAAAAAGCTTTTCTTCGCGCCGGCCATTAATGATTACATCATAACCATGACAGGCAAATCTTTCTGCACATGCTTTTCCAAAACCTGATGATGCGCCGGT
>DASVAM010000153.1:0-13452 GCA_036376375.1 Chitinophagaceae bacterium | reverse complement strand
GTAGCGGAGCACCCATTGAAGTGGTAGAAAACCTGCAGGAACTGGAAGATGAAGGCGGTGAAGTGTATGAAAGCATAGAAGATATCTGGCCCGATTACCCAAGCCAGGAAGATTTTATGTTCAATGAGGATGAATATTAGAGAGAAGCTATGAGCTATTAGCTGCGAGCTACGAGCCTAAAATATTGAAGTCCCCCGATTAAGTCGGAGGACTTTTTTAGTTATGTAATCAGCGGCACTGCTACTAGTAAGCGTCTAATGCGTCGCACTCTTGTACGGCAGTAATGTATGTTCAGCAATAGCTATTCTGTAACTCCCAGCTTTTGCATTACTTCATTGCTTACACCGGTTGTAGAATAACCTCCATCGTGAAAAAGATTTTGCATCGTCACCATTCTTGTAAGATCAGAGAAAAGAGTGATACAATAATTGGCGCAATCTTCTGCGGTCGCATTACCAAGCGGCGCGATTGAATTGGCATAATCGAAGAAATCTCCAAAACCTTTGATACCTGTGCCGGCAGTTGTTTTAGTGGGTGATTGAGAAACCGTGTTGATCCGGACTTTCTTTTCCACTCCATAATGATACCCGAAACTGCGGGCAATTGATTCAAGCATGGCTTTTATATCTGCCATATCGGTATAAAAAGGATATGTTCTTTGTGCCGCCATATAGGTCAATGCCACTACACTTCCCCATTCGTTTATTGCATCTAATTTCCTTGCCACCGCCAGCATTTTATGGAATGACATGGCCGAAACATCGATCCCTTTCATGAAATAATCATAATTCGATTCTGTATAAGGTATCTTCTTGCGGATATTCACGCTCATGCCAATCGAGTGAAGAACAAAATCGATCTTTCCACCAAGTATTTCCTGCGATTTTGTGAAGAGAGTTGTTAATTCATCCACATTAGTTGCATCCGCAGGAACGATCTCAGATTTTGTTTTCTCTGCCAGCTTATTGATCTCGCCCATTCGCATAGCGATCGGCGCATTGGTCAATACAAAGGTTGCGCCTTCTTCATACGCCTTTTCTGCAACTTTCCAGGCAATGGAATTAGCATCCAATGCACCTGTAATAATTCCTCTTTTTCCTTTTAAAAGATTATATCCCATAGCGATTTATTTTAAGGCGGTAAATGTAAGAAGTTATTTTTTGGGCAAGAACAATGTAATTATATAAACAACGACTCCGGAATAGAGCATCGCCACTACTACACTCAATAAAAAGTAAAGTATTAATCTTCCCAACGATACCCGGGGCCTGGTTATCTTCAGCAACCACTTGTTCATATAATAAGCAGGCACTGCAGCAATAATCAGAAAAAGTAATAACCCGGTGGGATCAGCAACCATTTTAATTTGTTTTAAAATTAATTGCCCACCATCTCCCTTGCATTTTCCATCGCGGCCGCGGTTGGTTTTTCTCCACTAAGCATTCTGGCGATTGCTGTGATCCTTTCATCCTTGTTTAACCTACGGATATTCGTTTTCACTTTATCTGTTACTATCTCTTTATATACAAAGAAATGTGCATTTGCTTTTCCGGCTATCTGTGGCTGATGTGTAATACAGATCACCTGGCGATTGTTTGCCAATTCTTTCATAATGATTCCCACTTGTCTTGCTGCTTCACCGGAAATGCCGGTATCAATTTCGTCAAATATCAATGTGGGCATATCCAGCTTTTGCGCTACCAACGATTTTATACAAAGCATCAACCTGCTCAATTCACCACCACTTGCTACTTTTCTTACCGGTAAAAATTGTTTACTCCGATTGGCATCAAACAAAAATTCTATACTGTTCTTTCCAAATGCATTTAACTCAGCCTCCTCTTTTATTTCGGTTTTGATCCTTGCGTTTGGCATTCCCACCTGTGCAAGTAATTTATTTACCTTTTCTTCAAATGGTTTCACCTGTTTCTTTCTCCCCTCTGAAATCTCATTTGCTAATGCTAATCCTTTTTTATAGGCAACTGCCAGCTCTTTTTCTTTCTGTTGAATGCTGTCATCGATATTCAAAACAGCCTGTAATTTTTCTTCAAGCTGCTTCTGAATTTTTAATAATTCGCTGGTGGTTTTTACTCCATGCTTCTTCATTAATTTATAACCCAATGAAAGGCGATCATTCAACTGTTCAATTTTTTCAGGACTATAATTGATATGGTTGCTGATGCTGTCAACATCACCTGCTATGTCCTGCAACTCCAATTGGGTCGATTGTAATCGATGTACCAGTTCCGGTAACTGAGGATGAAATGACGAATAAACCTGCAATTGATTGGATAATGTCTTCAATTGTCCTACAACCGGGCTTTCGCTTTCTTTTAATTCGAAATAAACTCTTGATAAGGCATTTTTAATTTCCTCAGAATTGTTTAGCATTTTAAGTTCTGCATCCGTTGCCTCCAATTCGTTTTCACGGAAACCTGCTTCTTCAAGTTCAGTAAACTGGAATCGGTTATAATCAGCCTCTTTATCGAATTGTTGCTTTTGATTTCTCAATTCATTAAGATCCAGCCGGATTCTTTTCCATTCGGAAAAAACGAGTTTATACTCCGCGATAATATTCTTATGTCCTGCCAACGCGTCGATCACCTCACGTTGAAAATCATTTTCACCCAGTTGCAAAGCGTCAAACTGCTGATGAAGATCAACAAGCAGGCTGCTTAATTCTCTTAGTTGTTCAAGATTTACGGGACTATCATTTATAAATGCCCTTGATTTTCCGTTCACCCCTATTTCCCTTCTTAACACCAGCTCGTCATCAATATCCTCCTGGTGATTATCAGGATCATTTTTTTCCAAAAATCGTTTTATCTCAGCTTTTATTTCAATTTTAAAAGCTCCTTCAACAATGCATTTCTTTTCTTTATTCACCAGCACAGATAAATCGGCCCGGTCACCCAATATCAATCCTAATGCACCCATGATAATCGATTTTCCGGCCCCGGTTTCGCCAGTCACCACATTCATACCAACAGGGAAATCAATGTCAATAGAATCTATAATAGCATAATTCCGAATGGAAAGTTGTTTCAGCATGAATCGCAATTTAAAACAAAAAACCCCGCCTGAATAAACCAGGACGGGGTAAAAAAATCTATTTATAAATTATTTTATCTCGACAGACGCGTGAAGATCATTATCGACCAATACACGGCCGCAGTTTTCGCAAACCATGATCTTTTTATGCTGACGGATCTCACTTTGCTTTTGCGGCGGAATCGCATAAAAGCAACCGCCACAAGCATCTCTTTCCACCTGCACAACGGCAAGCCCGTTCCGATAGCTGTGCCGGATCTTAGAATAACTGGTCAATAAACGTGGATCAACAGACTCTTTTGCTTCGGCTGCCAGTTTATTAAAATGCTTTTCTTCCTTTTCGGTAGACGCAATGATCTTTTCCAGTTCCTCCTTCTTGGTGTTCAATATACCTTCTTTGGCTCCAATTGTCTTTTTTGCTTTTTCAAGCAGTACAGCTTTTTCAGCGATCTCGTCGGTCGCGTCCTTAATATGCTTTTCGGCAAGCTTCACTTCCAGCTGCTGCATTTCAATTTCTTTGTTGATCGCTTCAAACTCACGATTATTCTTTACGTTATTGCTTTGCTTCTCATATTTTTTTACTAATGCACCTGATTCCTTAATAGCTTCTTTCTTTTGCTCTATGAATTCAGTGATGCCATTTATCTCTTCTTCAATACGAGTTTGTCTGGCATGCAAGCCCTGTATCTCGTCTTCAAGATCGGCTACTTCCATTGGGAGTTCGCCTTTCAATACTTTTAATTCGTCAAGCTTTGAATCAATTTTTTGAAGCGTTACCAGGCTGGTAAGTTTTTCCTGAACCGAATACTCTTTTACTGTACTCATTTATTTGATAATTGTTTTGTTTTGATCGTTTTTGATGAACCCGACTTTCTGCTCACCATAAATTTTTGTAATCCACGTCCGTTATGGGCTTATAAAAAGTAGCGCACCGGGTTTGTATTCATTTCTGTTTTAAGGACGGCAAAGGTAGGGAATTTTTGTTCCAAAAACTCCTGCAAAAGGTTGATGGTGAATTGCTCACTTTCATAATGACCAATGTCGGCAATGACCATCTTATCGTTCGCATCAAAAAACTCATGGTACTTGATGTCGGAAGTGATAAAGACGTGTGCGCCGGCAGCCAATGCACTGGAAATCAGGAAACTTCCAGCACCGCCGCATACAGCCACCGTTGAAATTGGTTTGTTCAGAAGCCCGGTATGTTTGATAACTTCCAATTTGAACTTTTCTTTTAGGGTCTTAAGGAATGCGTTTTCATCCAATGGTTCTTTCAGGTCCCCTATTATACCGGAACCGACAGACGAAAGGCGGTTATCTAATCGGACAATATCATAGGCTGGCTCCTCGTAAGGATGAGCAGTTAACAGGCTTTTTAATAAGTGACCTTCAAGCCAGGAGGGGTAAATTACTTCAACCCTGACCTCATTTTCCCGATGCAATTCACCCGGTTTGCCCACATAAGGGTTTGTATCCTGGCCACCTTTAAAAGTTCCAAAGCCTTCGGAATTAAAACTACATTCCTCATAACTGCCGATATGTCCACCACCGGCATCGAATATTGACTGCCGAACCTTATCCGCATGTGTAAGTGGTACAAACGTGAACAATTTTTTCAGTTGATTTTCTTTGGGCGAAAGAATGGATACATTCCTGAGTTCGAGTAAATCGGCGATTTTTCCATTTACGCCGTTTGATATATTATCCAGGTTTGTGTGGATCGCATAAAGCGCTATGTCATTCTTAATTGCATTGATCACAGCTTTCTGAACATAAGTTTTACCCGTAATTTTTTTTAATCCTGAAAAAACGATCGGGTGATGTGAAACGATAAGATTGCAGCCTTTTGTTCTTGCCTCGTCTACCACTGCTGATGTCGCATCTAAAGAAACTAATATCCCTGTGCAGGCAGCATTCTCTTCGCCTGTAATAAGGCCGGCGTTATCGTATACTTCCTGCAGGGAAGGTGGGGCAAAGGTCTCGAGTGTCGCGATGACATCTTTTATTTTCATTGGCTAAAGATAATAAAGCCTGATTGGCTATGTTTTATGAAAAAGTGCAAAAAAAACACGGGCGATTTGAAATGCTTTCGTAACTTTTCCGTCCTTTCCTTTGAGACTATCCGGCCGGTATCTGTTTTGAATAAAATTGTTGCTATGCCCAGGCGAAAAACTTACAACTATCTTTTACTTCTATTTATCGTTTTTTCAGGTTTAGCAGGTACACCCACCGATGATGTTATATCAAAAAAAGAAAGAAAGTTTGCCGCTGAGCATATGAAAAACACAAAAGCCGAAACTCACGATGCTATTAAGGGACTTAGCGCGGCACAGTTAACTTATAAAGCCTCCCCGGAAAAATGGTCGGTGCAGGAATGTGTTTACCACATTGCCATTTCAGAAAAAACGCTTTGGGAAATGATCGAAAAAAGTATGAAGGCGGGTCCGACCCCGGAAATTAAGAAAGATGCTAAATGGACAGATGCTGAAGTGATCAACAGGAATGAGGACAGAACAGACAAAAGAAAAACATTCGCGGCTCTGGAGCCCCAGGCTGCTTCGTATAAATCCCTGGATGAAGCAATGAACGACTTCAAAACTGCGAGGGCGGCCCATATAAAATATATCAAAGCCACCTCCGAGGACTTACGGAATCATTTTGTACAAATGCCTTTTGGCCTGATCGATTGTTACCAGCTTTGCCTGTTTATTTCGGCACACACCAACCGCCATGTGCAACAGATAAATGAATTGAAGGCAGATCCGGCCTTTCCCAAATAAATCTTTGTAAACATTTTGTCTAAAAACCGCTCCGGGAGCGGTTTTTGTATTCACAAAATCGACTTTTTTACTATTGCATAGGTCACTGATAATAATTATCTTGCCTCACCATTATAAGCCCACTTATGAAAAAACTGATACCCTTATTCTTTCTAATGCTTACAGTCACCAGCTGTGAAAAAACAGTTGAAAAGATTGGTGAAGACCTGGTTATTAAAGCCATGACTGACGGTCAATGGAAGATCACAAAATTTACACAGAACAGTAACGATTTAACCTCAAGTTTTTCGGATTATAAGTTTCAATATTATAGTAATAAAACCGTTGATGCTATTTTAAACGGGGTGACAGAAAGAACCGGGGCCTGGGATGGAAACGCAACGGCCATGACAACATGGGCTGATTTTCCCGGAGCACCGGCTCCGATCTCATTAATAAATGGTACATGGAGCATCACTAGGAATAGCTGGACCTACGTCGAAGCAAAGCAAATCAACGGAACAGAAACAAAGACTTTACGATTAGATAAGCAATAAAGCAAATATCCTATCCTACGCTTGATCAGCATTACACTGTTGATCAATTAAACGAAAAACAATAGCTAAGGTCGATAGATGACCTTGTTTACTTCTGGCTTTGCCAGCCTGATCCTTAATCCTGTGTTTGTAAACCAGTTAATTATTTTTTTTAAAACAAACCATTCTTGCGACCCTATAATAACTATATAAGTCTGCTTTTTAAAGCTGCGTCCTTTATATTGCCCCTCCTGAAGATCCGCTTAATTATGATGTTAAACGGGCTTTTTGCCTTGTCAATAATTGCGGTGGCACAGGCGCCTGTTGCTGATTTTAGTGCAGACAAAGTATCTGGATGTTCACCCCTGACAGTTAAGTTTACCGATCTTTCGACAAACACTCCAACTTCCTGGATCTGGGATTTTGGAAATGGACAACTATCAACGCAGCAACATCCAACGGTTAACTTTTCTGCACCCGGCACATACACGATAAAACTTGTGGCAAGAAACAATTCAGGAATAGATGAAGAGGAAAAAGTAAATTATATCACAGTATTTCCGTCCCCTTCGGCAAATTTCACCGCCAACATAACAACGGCTTGCGTACCGGCGACCATTCAATTTACAGATCAATCTACTGTGCCACCGGGTGGAGGTACAATCGTTTCATGGAGCTGGAATTTTGGAGTAGATGGCACTTCAGTGTCAAACTTGCAAAATCCATCTTACACATATACCAGCCCCGGGTTTTATACTGTGACATTGCTGGTCACAAGTAGTACCGGCTGTCAAAGCTTTAAATCTATCGGAAGATATATTAGGATCATTAATGGTATTGATGTTGACTTTGCCTATTCACAGCCCACCACATGCCAGGGGCCTTTCAATATCAGTTTCCAGGATCAATCAAGTGGACCCGGAACATTAAGTTATCTTTGGAATTTTGGAAACGGCAGTCCGCCTTCAACGTTGCCCAACCCGGCAACTACTTATGCAACACCGGGAACATACCCTGTACAATTAATTGTTCAAAGTGACCTTGGTTGTAATGGCAGCATTACGAAGAATATAGTTGTTGCAGGTAAAACAACAGATTTCATTGCACCCACCAGTATTTGTCTGGGTCAATCGGTGACCTTTCAAAATAATTCTTCGCCTTCCCCGGCTTCTTCATTTTGGGATTTTGGTGATGGCACTACCTCTTCTCAAACAAATCCAACAAAAACATATTTAGCCGGAGGCACCTTCCAGGTAAGATTAATTAATGACTATGGCAATTGTATTGACTCAATTACAAAAACGGTAACCGTTAACACCCAACCCCCGGTAGATTTTCGGGCAAATGATTCCACATCATGTAAATCGCCCTTTACTGTGCAGTTTTCAGATCTGAGTCCCGCTGCATCCACATGGCTTTGGGATTTTGGTGACGGAAGCCCAACATCTAACGTCAAAAATCCAGCGCATACCTACAGCAGCACAGGTATGTTTTCGGTTACCCTAACAATTACACTGCCGGGTGGCTGCAGCAATACGATCACAAAATTTCAATACATAAAGATCAGTCCGGCATCGGTGAGAATCAGCAACGCGCCTATCGGGGGCTGTATCCCTTTTACCTACCAACCAGTCGCCACAATTCAATCGGTAGACAGTGTCATCGGTTATTCATGGAATTTAGGACCGGGAGGAACTTATACAACGCAATCGCCAGTTCATACTTATACCGCGGCTGGTAACTACACAATTCAACTCACCATCACAACTCAAAATGGTTGCGTGGAGACTGTAACTGTTCCCAACGGCGTTTTAACCGGAACACCTCCAACAGTCAATTTCAGTTTCACTCCAAATAATACCTGTGCCAGCACCCCGATCCAATTCACCGACCTTTCTACCACTACACCGGGTGCTATCGTAAAATGGTTGTGGGACTTTGGAGATAGCTTGATCTCAACAGTGCAAAATCCAACACACACCTATGTTGATACCGGGTTCTTAAATGTGAAGCTTGTTGTTTCGAATAATGGTTGCAATGATTCATTGTCCCTGCCAATACAAGTCAAACCACCTGTTGCCATTTTTGGATACAAGGCAAATTGCAACAATAAACTACAGGTTACATTTCTTGACAGTTCATTAGCCAATAGTATCTATGGTCCGATTTCTTATGAATGGAAGATGGGTGATCCTGCCAACACTATTTTCAATACGATCACGCCGCCAACTTTTACTTACCCCGCTTTTGGGACATACACGGCGACCCTGACCGTAAAAAACGGCTCATGTTCATATACAACCACGAAAGAAATAAAAATTTTAAATGAACCGGTTGCATTTACCGCCAGCAAAAATCCCGTTTGTAAGGGTGAATCTTTTACGTTATCAGCTACGGGGAGCAATCCGGATAATATAAAAGATTATACCTGGATAATTGGAACAAATATTCTAAGCGATACCAGTCGCACGATTGATTTTACGCTGGTAAATTATGGATCTTATGATGTGAAGCTTATCATTGAAGACATCAATGGTTGCCTTGATTCGATGACCATCACTAATTTCATGGTGGTAAGCGGCCCTATCGCAAACTTTGCTCCCAACGGAACTGGTGCATGTGTAAACAAAACAATGACCTTTAATGATCTTTCAACTCCTACGTCAGTGCCAATCACTCAATGGACATGGAATTTTGGCGACGGTACACAACAAACATTTACCGCATCTCCTTTTTCCCACACCTATACCCTGGAGGGAAGTTATACAGTCAGCCTGATCATAAAAGACAATGTGAATTGTGCAGATACATTTGCTATCAGCAATGCCGTGTTGATCACAAATCCCAAAGCTGCATTTTATGCAGATACTTTTTTTTGTCCTTCATCTCCATTACAATTTACTGATACATCATCTGGTGTTGGGTTAACTCATAATTGGTATTTCGGTGACGGGGGAATGTCTACGTTACAAAACCCAACACATAATTTCCCATCGGGAAATAACAATTATGATGTTAAACTTAAGATCCGGGATCTGGTTGGCTGCGAAGATTCAGTAACAAAAGCCGGATATATTAAGATCAGGAAACCTGTTGCGGCGTTTAGTATGATCGACAGCACCGGAATCTGTTTGCCATTACAAACAAGCTTTAATTTCCTGGGAAGCGATTACGAAAGTTATTACTGGGATTTTGGTGATGGTGCTACCAGTTCCGCACAAAATCCTTCGCACTTTTACAACTCCTATGGTATTTATTATCCCAAATTATATGTTGAAGGACCTGGAGGTTGTGTGGATTCAGCGCAGTCTATCGTAAATGTTTACGATCCTGTTGCCAATACGCAGGTAACGTTTGCCCCTGCATCAGGTTGTGATTCTATCGTTGTAAACTTTGCCGTAACCGCACCTCCCGGGTTTAAATACGTATTTTATTTTGGAGATGGGAAATTAGACAGCACAAGGCAAACAAACATCTCACACAAATATACCAACCCCGGCAACTATTACCCATATATTATTATACCGGATAAATATGGTTGCGAAGCGTTCATTCCTTTAGCCGCTGTCAGCGTATATGGCGCATTGCCGCTTTTTGGAATTGATAAAAAAGAATTTTGTGATAATGGACTTGTAACATTCACCAATTATACACTTTCCAACGATCCGATAACATCAACTGTTTGGGATTTCGGAGATGGTAACACCAGCAGTGCAACGAGCCCAACCCATAATTTCACGTCGCCGGGAACATATCTGGTAAAACTTTCAGTGAACACGCAATTTCAATGTCCAAGTTCATTTACTGATACCGTAAGAGTTTACAAAACCCCTGTCGTATCGATCACCGCAAAGGATACGGTTTGCCTGAACATTCCTGAGCGATTTAATGGTTCGATAACGCAAGCCGACTCGACCATTAAATGGGCATGGAATTTTGGCAATGGAAATTCTTCCCAATTGCAAGATGCAATAACGTCATTTTCAAATACCGGGAATTATAATGTTCAATTGATCGCCACCAATAAAGTTGGCTGTGCGGACACAAGTTATCACCCCGTTCATGCCGTTCCGAGTCCCACAGCGATTCCGTCAACGGATCCGATCACGATACTTTCCGGAGGTGATGCACAATTAAATATGAATTATACCGGGCCGATCGTGTCTTATAATTGGATTCCTTCACAAAACCTGAGTTGTAACCGTTGTCCGAATCCAAGAGCCAATCCACAGTTTACTACAAAATATGCCGTAACCATCACGGACAGGTATGGGTGTACCAGCAAAGGTGAAGTAACCGTGAAGGTTGTTTGTACTGGCCAGAATTTTTTCATTCCAAATACTTTTTCACCGAATGGTGACGGAAGTAATGACGTATTTTATCCAAGAGGAACAGGACTGGATCGTGCCAAGGTCTTACGCATATTCAACCGGTGGGGCGAGGTCGTATTTGAAAAATACGATATGCCAATAAATATTGGCTCCGCTGGTTGGGATGGAACATCAAAAGGTAAGAAAGCGGATGCTGGCGTGTATGTATATCAACTGGATATATACTGCAAGAATGGGGAGTTATTATCATATACAGGAAACATAACTTTAATAAGATAATATGCGAATTTGCAAATGTGCAAATATTAAAATGTGAAAATGAAAAGAAAGATCATCATATTAGGAATTTGGATCCCGATAGCTATCGGTATGCTGTGGAGCAATTCTTTAAATGCACAGGATCTGCATCTATCTCAATTTTATGAGACGCCCTTATTAAGAAATCCTGCGCTTGCCGGAATCTTTACAGGGGATGTAAGAGTCAATGCAGTTTATCGCGATCAATGGAACAGCGTGACAACGGGGTATCGGACCGGGTCATTGAGCGGAGAGTATAAGGTGGCTGTTGGCAAAGGCGATGATTATGTTACCGGGGGGATGCAATTATATTATGATAAGGCAGGAACCGTCTCATTTACACAAACAAAAATTTTACCTGCATTAAATTATCATAAATCGATCAGTAGCCAGAAGAATACCTACTTATCATTGGGATTTATGGGTGGCTGGGTACAGCATAGCATTGATCTTTCAAAAATCACTACGAATAGTATGTATGATGGAATGGGTATTGGAGAAAATATCACAGACCCGACCTATTCCTACATGGATGGAAGTGTAGGAATGAGCCTGAACTCTGTTATGAATAACAACCCGGACAATAATTTTTACCTAGGGGCAGCTTATCATCATTTCAATCGTCCACGTAATTCATTTTACCGAGATAAGAGTATAGAGTTAAACCCAAAATGGGTTTTCTCTGCCGGCGTAAAACTGGGGGGTAATGAATATTCATTTGTGTCAATCGAGGCAGATCACTCCAGACAGGGCTCATTTACAGAAACTGTATTTGGCGCCATGTATGGTTTGAAATTTGGCGCCTATCCTGATGAGCCGGATTATGTATTTAATATTGGGACTTTTATTCGATGGAATGATGCATTGATCCCTGTAATAAAACTGGATTATCGTCCGTTCTCCGTTTCCTTCAGCTACGATGCAAATATTTCGAAACTAAAGACAAGCAGTCATGGCCGAGGCGGATTTGAGATCGGGGTCAGCTGGATCGGTAAACTTGCTGATAAATCAAATCCTTATTTCAAACCAAGGTTTTAAGAGAATAATTTTGCCGGCATAGCTTTAATTTAAACACTTCACTTATCATCCCGATTATTCATTTTGAAAACCAAGGCTGCTAAAGCTGCTCCGCCGAAGCATGCCACGATGTAGATCCAAAGATTGCTCCACGCGAAAGCCTGGATAACTGATGCACCGACAGCCACAGCAGGATTAAATGCTCCTCCCGATAAACTGCCCAATAAGGAACCGGCAAAATACACTGTAAAGCCAATGGCAAGTCCATAAAAACTGTTACCTGCGGTGCCCTTAGCAGTCGCTACATTTAATACAACATAAGCTAACGCAAAAGAGCCCAAACCCTCGGCAAGCAATGCCCTTGTTGTATCATGTAACACCATGGGCTCAGCAGGAGTTTCCTTAAAAAAGCCAACTAAAAGAGCCGCTGCAACTGCCCCGATAATCTGTGACGCCATATAAATTAATCCCTCCGATATTCCTATTCGTCCACGAATCATTACGGCAAGTGTGACCGCAGGGTTATAATGTGCCCCCGAAATGTGACCGCCGGCATATATCATCACCATTAATGCAGAAGCAATAATCAACACTGCATGTTCACCACTGGCAAATCCTGCCGCTAAAACAAGAAAAAAGGTTCCGATGAATTCTGTAATGTATTTATTCATAATAGTTGGTTAGCCCGAATAATACGGGTGATTTAAAAAATGATTTAAAAACTTTTTGAAAAGATAATTGTTTCTTTGAAATTCTGTTTCAAAAAATACATTGAAGAAACTCAACCACTTTTTTTATGAAAATCGAAATTGGACAACCGGCGCCGGATTTCACTTTGTATGATTCTTCAAAAAATAACGTGACTCTTTCAGACCTGAAAGGTCAGAACGTCTTGCTTCTTTTTTTTCCGCTGGCGTTCACGAGTACCTGCACCGCAGAGTTATGTTCAGTAAGAGACAATATCGCCTTTTATAACAATGTAAACTCAAAAGTTTTTGGAATCTCTGTTGATTCTGTATATACGTTGGCAAAATATAAGGCAGACCAAAATTTGAATTTTTCTTTGTTGAGTGATTTTAATAAAGATGTTTCGTCATTATATGGCAGCTTGTATGAGATGTTTGGTTATAATATGAAAGGAGTTTCAAAAAGGTCTGCATTTGTAATTGATAAAGAGGGAATCATTCGCTATGCAGAGGTACTTGAGAATGCAAATGAGCAACCAAACTTTAGAAATATCACTCTTACACTTGAAGGTTTATAATTATAAATCGGATTTTTACGATTTTTGGAGGGTTAAACCCGTGATTTTCAGTTTTTTTAGCCTTATGTGGGTTTTACGTTGCAGGACAAAAAAAATCCGTCTATTTTGCGCAAATAAAGTTAAATTTGTTTTAGTGAAGAGATTTCTACCAATAATATCCTTTATTCTGTTGACAGCCATTAACTCTACGGGGCAGT
>DASVAM010000151.1:0-21846 GCA_036376375.1 Chitinophagaceae bacterium | reverse complement strand
CATTTTTTCAGCTTCTGTATCTCCTTTTAATTGCCATTTGTACCATGCAGTTGCAACCCTCGCAAATTCGCCACCATGTGGCTTACTATACGTACCTGCATGTCCCACATCCAGATTTCCTACTGAGACAGGCACATGATTAATTTGCCTAAAATCATCCATTCCGTTATTATAGGCAATATCAGAGGGTCCACCGAGAAGATAGAGCGCAGGTGTGTGTATCTTTTTCAGCTGATCTTTGCTAATCTGAGGCATTCCTGGCATTCCACTACCCGGATTGGGTAGAATACCACTGTTGCAAATAACAATCGTCTTTATTCTTGGGTCACCGGCAACTTCTAACGCCTGCAAGCCTCCGCATGACATCCCACTTACAGCTATGCTCGTAGTATCAATTTTATTATAGTAAGGGCTATTCTTGTCTTTGTTTTGTGTGATAGTCCAATCAATTGCTTCCAATAATTTCGCCGAAGTTGACCTGGTTCTTATTTTCTCACCAGACACTGCTGGAATAAAACCAATCGCAATTACTAAAAATCCATGTGATGCGACTTCATTCAAAAAGTTGATATGCTCCCAGGGAGAGTCGAAACAAGCACCATTACCCCACGTTATGATTGGAAGCTTGCTCTTTTCTTTAAAAGAATTTAGATCTGCCGGCCTAAAGATGGTGTGGGCTGGCAACGATGCTTCTTTCATCATGATCGCCTTGTACCTTCCCGTTCCTCCATCTTCAACAATTCTTTGGTCAGACTCCTGAGAAAAGGCCGAAAATGCAAAAGGGAACATCAGAATAATTAATAAGACGATGCCAGGTTTTGTTGTTTGATTCATGTTAGAGCTATGAGTTAAATTAAAATTGATTTTACTAACGCCTCTTCGACAGCTGGGAATCGTTCTTTATTACAATGTCGATAGAAATTCATTCAAAACCTGTACAGTTTTGGTCAATTGATCGTGGTGCAAATTATGACCTCCCCCGTCGATATGTATTAATTTACCTTTTTGCATAACACTGGCAGCTTCGTCATTCGCTTTACGAATTTCAGGTGTCGCATCTGCTTTCAATATAAGAGCGGGCACCTGAATCTTTGATAGCGCATCTTTTGTGCTCATGGTACCACTCATGGATTGCCACGCTGCATTCGTATAAGCGCCGTGAAATAATTTTTTTGATAGAGCCCAATATTGAATATCGAGATCATCCCATTTAGGAAACTGGCGGCGACCAGTGGCTACCAAATCTTCAAATTTATAATTATTCTGAGCCACCAATACCTCAGGGCTGCCTACCATACTTATCGAAAGTCTGTCAGGAGCTGTTGGTTGCGGAACGGTTGTGGAAGGAGGTGGTGGTGCATTACGAGTTGTATCGCGCGAGGCAGATGTACCAACCGGTCTACGGTTTCCAAGGCCCGGATCCACCATAATAATAGCTTTAGCCAAATCGGGATATTCCGCACCCACCCGCATTACTGTAGCTGCTCCCATTGAATGACCCATTAAGATAGGTTTGTCAATTTTCATTTTGCGAACAAATTCTACTACGTCTTTAACCAATGACTGACCATCATCGGAAGAAGTAAATGGATCGGAATAGCCATGTCCCCGTGCGTCAAGCATGTAAATATCATAGGAGTCCTGAAGCTGTAAGGTTAAAGTAGTCCAACTAAGTCCGATATCAGTAACACCGTGGACCATTATCATAACCTGCTTTCCGGTAGCAGGCTTTGCATGATAATAGTGGATTCGAATGCCATTTGCGTAGACGTACCCGGCAGACCAACCTGTCGGGAGCGATGAAGGCTGGGCAGTAATCAATGCTGTTGGCAAGAAACACATTAGCAAGATTTTCAAGAAGGCATTTTTCACCCCTCGCTGCTGGTTGGTATTTGCTTTATCCATTTTTTTAGTTTGTTTTTTTATGTTTTGCGTAACAGCATGTTGCAAGTGAAATGATTTACGGTGAAGACGCCGCCATTCCAACCAATATCGGTTGCCTTTTTAATGAAGAAGGGAACTAATATTCTCATTACTTATTAACTAACGATTTTAGTTTATTGAGATCGATTGTTACGCCAGGGTTAAATGCCGCTGTTTCCATATATTTTTTCAGGCTAAACAATAGTTGCCTTGCTTCGGGCCTTCTTGCCTGATCTTTCAATAGATCGATGGAAGAAACAAGTACCTTACCATTTCCTACTTTGCATTCAAATATTAAACCAAGCGAACGATTCGTGACCCAATCATCTATTACTCTCACGATTGGCCTCAATCCTGCGGATACCGAATCGAGCATCACAGCATTCGAATAACTCATGCCATCCCACCATTGCCAATTACTATGATATTGGGTAGGAAATTCTTTTAGTGCAGGGTGATTTGGATTGCACAAAATTCCAAGAGTGTGAGGAGCCTGCCCATTTGTCCATGCGGTGTTCCAAAAAATACTGGAGAAGCCCACAGCTATTTTACCACCCCACTCGGGTTTTATTGAATTCTTTGGTAATGTTAGTAGAACGCTACCGCCATCATTCAATTTTCGTAATGCTTCAGCGTTCAATTCTTGTGTAACAAGTATGTCTTCTTTAGTCTGAGGTAAGTGGGCAGGGTATACAAAAAAATCCCATGAATTTATCTGTGTCCCAATTGTAACATTTAAGGTTAGTCGGCTTGGTTGTAAAATCGAAGACAAGTTTTGTGTGATCCTTCCCAATGATATTCCATTGCCTAATGAAATATCAACTTGTGGCAATTCGCCCTGGAACACTATTTTACCCGTTGCATTTTTAATTATCCATTTTGGAATAATATCCTTTAATGACTTATTTGCGAAATGCGCAACTTCTATCGGTACCGATATCTCTTCATCATTTAAATAAATCATTTTAGGGAACCGCGCCAATGGTACAGTGGCATTACAAAACTGGCTGTATTCCTTTCCTGTGATATATCCTTTATCGTTCCAAAATGGATTTAACACTCCAACTAATGCAGTTCCCTGGCCTGGAAAATCATGCAGATCTAATAATTGAAAGCCTCCCAATCCAGGAGTGCGAAGTGCAGCCTCAATATCAGCCTTGTAACACAGTGCTTGCAATTTGCCTGACGCAAGGAGGAAACTATCGGCCAAACGTCCCATTCCATGCTTATTCAAATTGTATTGGAAAATTTCGAAATTTTTTGCTTTCAAGATGCCTGTATACTTTTTTATTTCTTTAAAATCCGGATAAACACACCACTGTCCTATTTCATGACTTACGACAGGAATATTCCATTGACTTATGATATCCTTCCAATCATAATTTGTCCGAGGTGGCTGGCTGTTGATGATACTTTTCAAACCAGCATTCCATAATTGGATTCTGGGTTCTGAAATATTATGATAGTTATTTTCCTTGACAGCTGGCCAACCTGCACCAGCAGTATAAAGTCTCCTTTGATCTTTGCGCTTCCAATATTCAACGAACTTAGAAACGTATTGAATATGATTTTTTCCCCCCGGTTCATTACCGTAAGTAAGCATACAAAAGGAAGGATGGTTACCATAATCCCTGATCATCCTTTCGCTTTCGCTCATTATGTATTCGTCTAAAGCAAATCCGTCGCCAATTGTGGTACCCCAGTTTGCCCATGATGAACATTCGACTTGCAAATAAAAACCTGATCGGTCGGCAGCAGCAAATGCAGCTTCGGGTGGACACCATGAGTGAAACCGCATATGGTTTAAGCCATAGGAGCGTGCTATTTTAAATATTCGCATCCATGATGACACGTCAGTTGGCGGATACCCGGTTAATGGAAAGATTGCACATTCTAATGTACCCCGAAGAAAAGTAGGCTGTCCATTAATCGTAAAATGAGTGCCTTCAATTGCAAACTCACGCATCCCAAACAACACGTTTTTGTTATCTGATATATTATCAACTTTTATTCGAACATTTAAATTATAGAGGTTTGGACTGAATTCATTCCATAATAATGGTCGATCTCCCATGTTGTAATCAACCTCCAGCGTTGTACTATCGCCAGTGAGATCCAAGTCTAAAAATTTGCTGTTTAGTTTTCCAGCACCCGGCGTCTCGGCTACGGCCTTCATTTCTATTTGGGCATGAATTGGTCTCCCGGTCTCATTCTTTACTTTAATTATTCCAACAACTTTTTTGTCGTTGATGTTCGGGTATAATTGAATATTTTCAATATAAACCAAGGGACGTGCAATCAAAGAAAGTTTTCCGATCATGCCATTCCAATTCGATTGAGTATGATCAGATATACTATGTGAGTTTTGTCCAACATTGAAATCTTTTAAGCGATTATCTACCCGGATGGTGAGGGTATGTTTACCAGGAGTTAAGAACTTAGTAAGATCAAACACATGGGAAGTTCCTAAACTATTCTGCATTCCTATTTTATGATTGTCTACCCAAACAATCGTCTCCCAATGACTCCGTTCAATAAATAATTCAATATGCCTCCCTTGCCATGACGGGGGAATAACAACATTCTTTTGATACCATGCTGCACCTTGATAATATTTTGTTGGTTGAAGCCAGAAAGGAATTTTAATATTGCCACGCTTTCTGAATTCTGCATATTGAGGTGCAAAAAACCAGGAAGAATCGAATATACTACCCATCCATGGTGTGTTGAGAGCAATGTCATTACCTATTCCATTTGTTGTTAAAGAACCGGGCAATTTCAATTTATGTGCAAACTTCTGATTGTACCATTGATGCCTTTCGCCCAGATCCAGTGAATCAATTCGAACAAACCAGTCACCTGCCAAATCAAGTTTACTTAAATTCTCAATCTGCCGTTTAACATCCGATTGTCCTATTAGGTTGACATAACAGATAACCAACAGCAGAGGCAATAAGGTCTGCATTATTATTTTCTTATATAACCTGGCTCCAGTCATATGATAATTTCTGTATTACTCTTTTTTAGTTGTCATAATTGTTTCTAACTCTTCAAGCGTTTTACCTTTTGTTTCTTTTATTTTAAATACGACGAAAAGCAGACCAATTGCACATATCCCAGCATAGATATAAAAGGATTTATCCCGTAGTTTTTCAAACAAGATTGGAAATGTAAATACCAGTATAAAATAAGCTGCCCATAAACTAACTACAGCGACAGATGTAGCCTCTCCTCTTACTTTATTTGGGAATATTTCCGAGATCAAAACCCATGTTACAGGTGCTAACGATAAACCATAAATACCTATGGCCATTAAAAGAAACAATGAAACACTGGGTGAATGGGCCGCTAACATTTGCGCAACAATAATGTAAGTAATTGCAAGGCCGCCAGCGCCAATCAACATCAATGGTTTCCTACCAAGTCTGTCAACCAAAATCATTGCTAAAATGGTAACGATAAGATTCACACCGCCAATAAAAACAGTTTGAAGCAATTGATCATCCTTTGATGCACCAATACTTTCAAAAATTTTTGGAGCATAGTTGAAGACGGTATTTATACCACAGAATTGTTGAAATACAGCAAGACCAACTCCAATTAAAACTGCAGGTAAAACTGCTTTCTTAAACACATCGGCGTAACTTGTTTTAGTAATTCCTTGCAATGATCTTTCGATGTCCTGTAAAGATTCAGTTGCAAAATTCCTGTCACCTATTTTATTTAAAACAAGTTCTGCAGCATCATCCCTCTTTGCCTTTGCTAACCACCTGGGGCTTTCAGGTAAGAAAAGGGCGCCTAAAAAAAATAAAACGGAAGGAATAATTCCTAATCCAAACATCCACCTCCATGCGTCATCACCATTGTCACGTAAAGTATAGTTTACAAGGTTTGTTATCAAAATTCCAATTACAATTGTGAGTTGATTCAACGCCACCATTCTTCCCCGCAAATGTGCCGGAGAAAGTTCTGCGATGTACATTGGGGAAAGCATTGATGCCATGCCTACCCCAATACCAGCGCAAAATCTTGATCCAATGAAAATATCTCTTGATGGCGATAAAGCCATTGCTAATGACGAAATGGCAAAGATCAAAGCAGCGATTATTAAACCCGGTTTCCTTCCCCATTTATCAGAAACAGTACCTGCTACAATACAACCAATCATTGCCCCTAAAGCCAAACTACCAGTTGCGAATCCCTCCCAATAAGCATCTAATGAAAATTGTTTCTGAAGAAAAGGTAATGCGCCTGAAATAACTGCAAAGTCAAAACCGAAAAGATAACCTCCTAATGCAGAAATAAAAGAAATTCCCAAAATATATTTCGTATTAAACCGATGCTTTGAAGTATCAAGAATGGTTACATTTTTTTCTGGAATAAGTGTAGCCATGCTTAAAATTTAATAGTGGTTTTATACTGAGGCGTGAATGAAAACTTGTTCACCTTCAGGTAAGACTTAGATTTAGCAAAATCCGGAATGTATTGGGGATACGGTTGCAGGTCTAAAAGGTATGTCGCATTTTTATCCATGGGGCGGAAATAAAAAACCATCTCTTTTGTTGTTGTTGACGATGATAAAAATTTTCTTAACCCGATCTGCCAACCGATGCCATTATAAAAATTATCCGCAACTAACTCGCCATTTAAAAAACCCATACCGGTATCTCCCGTATAATCAGCATTAAGATAAATATCGTTGACAGTTGCAGGCATTGTTTTCGGCAACGCAACTGTTATTTTCCGTGAACTAATTTCTTTGGTTGTCGCGGTAAATTCAAATGCTGGTAATGTCAGGCGAAAAGAAGCAAAACCAGAATATTGTTCAATTTTTGTCAGACCTGCAGAAATAGATTTCGGTATAGCGATATTTTTTGGATAAAAGTCAACCTGGAAGCTATTGTTTCCTTCACTTAATAATTCTAAACTGCTCTCGTTTTGTAGCACTACAGCATCAGAAAAAATCAGGCTCCTCTTTCCATTGATAGTAACAATATAAGATTTTAGTGCAAATTGTTTGTCAACGACTAGTATATTGGTTTTTTTGCCATTTGCACTTAAGGAAAACTCACAAACCTTTTTTGTGCATTTCACCAACGTTCTTTGACTTCCAATATCGATTGTAGTTCCGTCAATATTTTCAGCACGAATTCCCGCAGCAAAAGAAAACTCTCCATGGATTCCCTCTGGTGTAAAAAATACAAAATATGGATTTGCATCATCATTCTTCATCAGCAATTGCGCAGTGGCATAATTTAACTTTGCTCCATTCAAATCAAAGTTGAAAGGGAAGATCACGTTTTCTCCATTTAATAAATTAAAACCACCCGCTTCCGGAATTAATAAATCTTCATTTTTTGTTTTGATTCTTATTTGAACATTATTCTGATCTTGCATGACGGTATCATCCTGAAAATTGTTGAGAAACAAGAAGCCCCTATTATCTTTTATTCTAACAGCATACCGAAGATCACTGATGTTTTCAGGCTTTAATGTTGATGCATTTGCCGGAAGCACGACTGTCATGGGTGCAAGTTTTTCTCCAAAATCATGAAGGAAAAAATGCAAAAGTTTCAAGCGATGGAAGCCCTCTCGCACCTGCCCATATTCGCCGATTGGGCCCTGATATTCGTATGATATTTTAGTTAGACCATAGGCTTCGTCATTCATAAAACTATTCTTTCCTCTCGGTGTGGAACCCCCATGAAACATGTAGTAGCCAACACCATTCGCTCCGCTTCCAAGGCATCTGTTGATCATTGCATCAAAACTTTGATGCACGGCAATTGGACGTCTTAGATAAGTAAGGCTGATTCCGGAACCCAATTCAGCAGGGAACGCCGGATAGTCCTCCGCTTTGTAACTAACAGGAGAATAATCAGGTTCTTTATGCATGTCCTTGTATAAAAAAAATGGAGAATAGTCTCTTTTAGGTGTCCAAAAAGGATATGCGTAGGCTGCCGTTACGGGAATTGATTCATTCGGTATGATCGCGGCATATCCCCAACCAGTGGCAGTATATAATGGAGTAACAATCCCTGCTTTGTTTGCTATTGTTTTTAATGCCTTCATATGATCAGACCCATATTCAGCATAAGGATTATTTCCACTTGCAACCGCCACCCCTTCATGCGTTGCGTCCCTGTCTCTTTCTGAAGCAGTAAAATCCAGCGGTTGACCAGGATATGTTAAACCCCAGGGCGCAGCACTATGTTGGTACTCGTTTTCAATTTGAACACCTATGATGGGACCACCATTCTTATAATATAATCCTTTCAATTGTTTCGCAATTTCATTATATAACTTCTCTACATAAGATAGATAGAGCGGGTCATTCATTCGTATGTTTAAGGGTTTTCCGAGTAACCAATCTGGTAATCCTCCATTTCTTATCTCGCCATGATCAAATGGACCAATTCGAACAATTGCGTATAGATTATTTTTTTTGCACAATTCTATAAATCTTCGAAGGTTCTTGTCAGCAGTCCAAACAAATTTTCCTTCTTCCTCTTCATGTAAATTCCAGAAAACATAGGTGGGGATTACAGTAATACCTCCGGCCTTCATTTTTTTTAATGACTCATCCCAATATTGATTGGCATAGCGGGAATAATGAAACTCTCCTGTAACAGGGATCACGGGCTTATTGTTGATAGAGATATAATAATTGTTAACGGATATTTTTTCACCTTTTGGATTACTACCGCCCAATTTCAAATGACCCGAATAGATTCTCGTTTCAGGAACATCCACATTGATCTCATAAACTTTTTGCGCCTGTAGGATCCAGGGAAATAAGCCGGAAACCAGCAAATGCAAAACATACTTTTTAAAACTCATCATATCCATATTAGAACAGAGATTAATTCATTATTCAAATACCAGGATTGCGGAAGTTATGTCTATGTAAGAATTAGCCTTTGCTTCTTCCTTTTTCATTTCTGACTGACGAATCGAAAGTTGTATTGATTCAACCTTGTCCATTCTAATCCTATCATTTGAACCACCTCTTCCCGTAGCTGGAGTAAACCAATAATCCCATCTACCCGGATAGCCCAAAGGCAGGATTACGCCTTTAGAAAGCTCCAATTCATTTAATGGAATGGTGACCGTATTCCATTCAGGCTTTAATTGTATTTTTTTACTCCAACTCGTGCCATCATTTTCAACCAATGTGATGTATGCTTGTTGTTGCTGATTCATTCCTTTCACATTAAGCAAAAGCGATTTGGCTTGGGAAATGTCGGTTTTGCGTGATAACACTCTTTCCTTTACGGGGACAGACAATGTGTAATCATCCAAAGTTTGGTCGTAACTTAATGGTAATTCGAGATGAAAGGCTGCTTCGCCGGTATGAGAAGCTGGAATTAATTTATAAATGCCAAATCGAATTCCATCCCCAATTCTTGTGAATGCTAATTTATCCGCATCTTCTGCTGCATTCAATAATCGTAGCGGCGTTCCTTCTTTTACAACTTTTGATTTCCAATTCTGACTCCCAGAATAGTTCCAGTCTGTCGGTGCTTTATTAATACCAGAAGGAAAGTTGATCTTATTGTCTCCATTTTTTACGACAATGCAATATTCTATCCATCCTTCCTGTATCCTGTTCGCAGGAATTTCGGCTAGATAAGTGTAGGCATTTTGTTTTTTCATGGGTGTGGGAAAAAGCCTCCCAGCACTGCCTGTCCTCAAATACACGGTCACATCGCCCGGATCATCCTTACTGTAAACGTTTGCTGAAATCGTTAGTGGCTTTCCTAATACATATTCGCTCTGATAATTTAGCATAACCTGAGCGGGGGTCTGTTGATCTTGCAATATCTCAAATTCTTCCATAGCTATGTTCCCGATTTTTCCCGGGAGGGATGCCTTATTGAAATTTTTATCAACCGTTAAAATATAAACTCCAGGCTGTATGATAAATTTTGATTCAGTTGCAGTTGTAGTATATGTGTTTTTAATATTAATAGGATAAACAGAAAATGTACTTTTAAGATCAGGCAATTCGACGGACATCGGCCAGCTGCGGCTTATAGATCGCGATACCAATTTGTCAGGACTCGGCATTTTAAAAGGATCATCAACCAATACAGCATCAGGATAAACCTCTAAGCGCCATGTTCCATCTTTTATCTTGTCAAAAAAGTAGATCCCCCTGCCCTCATAATGAACGATAGGTGAAGAGCCATAACCGACAATTTTTGAAAGCTTTGAAACATTCAAAGGTTTGGTACTGGTGTTATTTGCATAATAGAATTTATCATCTGTAACCATTTCAGACAAATTATTTTCATAATCAATTCTAAACGGACCAAAGGTTGTATTAGCAGGGTACTTTCCATAATTTTTGTACCGGGGTATGTTTTTCATAACCTCCGCCGCTATAATTGCACTTACAGCTTTTACCGGTGTATATATCATATTAATAAAATGTGTCTGCCACCCCAGATTATAAGGAGCTGTAGCCAACATATCATACGAAAATATTGAAGCAAACTGCGCACCTGCCGTCCGAAAAGTTCGGGCCATTGCTGGATACATATAACCATTCACAAGATCGGGGCTGTCAAATTCATAAACAATGCGACTAAGCTTTGAAATTTCAGGCTTAAGCATCAATGAATAATCATCAACAGAAGGCAAAAAATTCGTGGGCAGCGTGCGGCCCGAATTTAAACCGGAAGGATACCAGGCAAATGAAGCTCCCTGAATTTTCGATTGCTGCAATGCCTTCGCCATATTAAAATCCTGGCTGTAGTTGTGAAACAGGATTTTATTACAACCGGTGCTTCTTACTGCATCAATCAAGGCATTGATGTAATTAACCGAACCTTGCAAATCTTTGCTGTGATGCGTCGGCTCGTTGATCATTTCAATAAACAAAATGTTCGGCTCATCTTTTAACGCAATGCCCGTATATGGATTAACATGATTAAGGATTTGCTTCAAATAATTTTGTTGCGCTGCGATAGCTCTCGGATTTGTACCTAATTCTCCCTTTTTGAAATAGGTTGAAAAACCCCTTGCACTCATTGTATCCCCCATAGCATCCGGCCATTGCGAACTATAAGTGACAATTGGACTGAATAAAAAATAGATACCTCTTTCTCTTGCTTTTAATATCACATAATCCATCATGTTTAAGTGATCATTGTTAATCAAGTTTCCACTGGTATCGCTGTTTTCGAAGTCTCCCCAAAGGCAAAGTCGCAAGCCATCCCAACCCATTCTTGCAAAATGTGCCATGTCAGCATCAACAACTTTCTTCAAATCATTGGTCACATATTTAGCAGCTCTATAATCACATGCCGAGGGAAGACAATAATTCGCACCAAACAATGAAACTTCCTGTTCTGTATCATCCCATCGAATAACTCCATCTTTATCTTGATGGACGCTTCTTGGTTTTTGGGCCCTGATAAGGGAAGAAGATAATACCAGTGCAAGAAGTAAAAAATAATTTTTTGAAACCATAATTTTTAAAATTTATTGATTCTAAAATTCTCAGAAATCGATTTTGAACTTCGTTCAATGATTGACGCCCCGTTTTCAATAGTAGCAACATATGTCGTTAATGGGAGTTTCAAATTCTCTTCATACTCTTTTGAAATTTTTTCTGAGAGGTTTTCAACTGCGTCCTCTTTTACCAGGTTAATCGTACAACCTCCAAACCCACCTCCCACCATCCTTGCTCCTATGACATCCGGTGATGCTCTCACAAAATCAACAAGAAAATCAAGTTCCCTACAACTCACGTCAAATTCTTCCCTTAATCCACGATGTGTTTGATACATCAGTTCGCCTACTGTGCATCCCAAGTAAGGATGACTATCCAGATATTGTAAAGGATTTTTGAAGCCCGCTACAACATTTCTTTTCACTCCAAATCTGTCAGGAACTCTGATTGAAAGTATGGTTGCACCGTATGATAAAATGCCGACATCCATCGCACCATTAGTAAGATGGAAGACCGAAACTCGTTTCCCTCCGGGGAATTCTATGTTTTCACATTCGATATTAAACTTTTTACTTACGCTGTCTATCATCACTACTTACGATTAACTCGTTATCTTATCCAACTCCGTTCAATTGCTTATTGATCGTTGAAGTTGCATCTCGTGCTGTTTTGGTAAATCTCAAAAAAGTAACACCTCTTCAATTAACACATCATGTTAAAAGAAATCTGGACTTGATTATTGTGACACCCGGCAATTACCCCGTTGAACCAAATTTTGAAAATAAGTACGATTTAAAAAGGGTTGCCAAGAAAGGCAACCCTTTGTCATCTAACTGCTTGCTATATGACTGCTTGTACTGCCTTTAATTAATATCCTGTTGTTTGTTGCATTCCAAGGTCAAGCATATACTGTGGAACCGGATATAATGCCGGACCTGGAACAGGATTTTTGCCAACTGCTGTAAGTGCTTGAGCCCATTTGCCCATTCTAATCAAATCAATTCTTCTTTGACCTTCAAAGTATAATTCCCAGCCACGTTCTCTTAATATAGCATCTCTAAAAGCCTCTTTTGATGCAATATCTGTTCCTGAAATATTGGGAATACCGGCACGGGTACGTACCTGGTTAATCAGGTTTTGAGCTTCCGTATTTGGTCCTTGTTGTTCATTGATGGCTTCAGCAAGCATTAATAGGACATCAGCATAACGTACGATGGGTATATCATTACCTGCAAAGCCGGTAGCATCGTCGTCTGGAAATTTTGCAATAACGGGCCCTCTCATATTGGAGCGGGTTCTTACTGCTCCTGTCGGAACACCTGTGCTATTAACTGCATTGTATTGAGGGATCAGCAATGTTCTTCTTTTGTCATTGGGATCGAATGAATCGAAAAACTGCCAGGTTGCTGTAAATGCTCCATTGGGCGATGCCCATCCACCATTTCGTCCGACGCTACCTGGAGGAGGGGTCGCAATCACGTTGCCGGGGAAATCGGCTGGGTAGGCATACCAGCTCCAGGCATTCATATTACCAGTTGGGTTGTTACCATTAGCATTCAGATCACATGTAACGGCGAGAATTGTTTCATTGTTTTTTTCCGTCGCTACCCGAAACAAATCCTGATAATTAGGAACCAGGTTATAGCCTAGTGCCACGATTTCTCTTCCTGCCTGCTCAGCTTTTTGCCAATCTTTTTCATTTAAGTAAAGGCGCATAAGGTATGTTAACGCACCACCTTTATTAAATCGACCGTACTGTGTAGGAGTTTTCACTAAATTGTCCGCCGCAAACCTGAGGTCGGAAACTGCCTGACTTACATAGGTCGCACGATCTGGCCGGCTCATATTTTTTTCAGCATCGGTACCCAGTTTTGTTGGATCGGCAATGTACGGCACCGGTCCATACATCGTTAACAGATAATACATAATTATTCCTCTTGCTATGCGGGCCTCAGCGTTAAACTGATTCTTTGCCGCCTCGGTCAGCGATGAATTATCTATTTGGTTGATCAAATTTGTAATCTTGGAAATGAACCTGATTTTTTCCAGGTGATTCCTTCTGGAGGCAACGGTTTTTAGAAAATTGAAATCTGGCTTGCTAAATCCATCAAAAAATCCGCCCCATTCTGGAAAATGTGCCATAATATCTGTTGGTGCATCGTTAAGCTGTATATTGGAAAATTCATAACCGAAGAACTGGTCGCCAACGATGCCTCCATCCGTATAAGACCATTTGGCAGTGAATAATTCATACATCCCTGTAACCAGTAAATTAAAATCAGATTCCGTTTGAGGGAAATTAGTTGGATTCAGAGTTCCATATATTTTCGCTTCCAGACCCTTTTTGCAACTGGTAGAGAATACCACTATTATCGCGATGAGTGCTAGTACTTTTTTCATATAGCGCTTTTTAATTTTTTAAAAATTAGCTTTTACACCAAAAGAAAATGTTCTCGCCATCGGGTAAGGTGCGGGGCCTCCTTTAACTCCATTTGCCTGAACCTCCGGATCAGCAATTTTATAATCGGTAATGATAAACGGATTTTGTGCATCAACAAAAAGCCTCAAATTTCTTATATAGCGAGTTACACCCTGACTATTGAAAGTATATCCAAGAGTAATGTTTCTGCATCTTATAAAATCTGTTTGTTCCAACGTGAGATCTATTCCCGCGGGCAAGCCCGACGCTGTTGCATCGTAGACCACACCAGGATAGGTCCCTGTGGGATCTGTCGTAGTCCAAACGTTACCAATTTCTTTAATCCCGCTTTGGGTACCTGAGACGAAATTTGCAGGTGTTGCCCAGGAAATAAGATTATTATAGCCCCAACCACCACGCTGACTATAAAACATGATCTCAAGATCAAATTGCTTATACGTAAATGAATTAAGGAATCCGATTGAAACATCCGGGTCAGCATCATAACGAAGAATATCATTCTTGTCTAAAACTTTATCGCCATTCTGATCAACAAACTTTGGTGAACCAGGTTTAACAGCATTCGCCGGCTGCCATGTATTAGGTGTTTCCCCAATTTGTAAGACGCCATTTGTTCTAAAGACATAAATTGAATTCACCGGATCTTTTACTTGTCCGCCCTGCGGGATTGTCTCAAACGGAAACCTTTCTTCGTGTTTGTAAAGAACATGCGACACGTTTATTAAACTTCTCCATTGAAAGTTTTTGTTCGTAACATTTATTGTATTGACGCTAAATTCCCATCCTGTTCGTATTCTATGTGCACCATTAACAGGTTGTGTACCCAGAAAATTCAGAGGCGCAGTTGTTGCATTGGCAATAAGTCTTGTAATATCATCTCTGAACCAGTCAAATGCACCACTAACTCTGTCTTTAAAAAGTCCAAAATCAAGACCGATATTCTTATTCGTTGTTTTGGGCCATTTCAATTCTGGATGATCAATTGATGCAATAGTGTAGGGAACGATTTGCGTTCCGCCACTATTGAAACTTATTAATGAACCATCCGGAACATACGATGCGTACGCATAACCTGAAGCAGAGCCCGTGATACCAATGCTACCTCTTAATTTTAACAGATTAATAAATTTCAAATTACTCATGAAGGATTCGTTAGAAATCTTCCAGGCTAACGATGCAGAAGGGAATGATGCATATTTATTTTCCGGAAAGAAGTTATTGAAACCATCATAGCGGTAGGTCAATTGCAACACATAGCGGTCAAGAAAATCAAATCCTGTTCTGGCAAAATATGACCTGGTTCTCGAGTATCCCCTGTATGAGCTAATTACTCTTGTGGAGGCAGAAGCTGCGGCAAGATTGTCTGTACCGATAGCATCCAGCATATCAGTTCCCGAAGCTCCAAATCCCAACTCCCGGTATGTATATTGGCCAGCACCCACTACTGCATCGAAATTCAATTTATTTTTCAGTAATCTTTTTTTGTAAGCTAGCGTCGCCTCCATTGTTTCATTTCTGCGCCTGGCTTCTGTCCATGATCCTCTGGACTGATATAACTGAAAATAAAATGTCGTAGACGGAACAAAAAAATCACGAATTGAGTTTTCAGTGAAACTACCATAAAGAAGTTTACCTGTTAGCTCGTTCCCAATTATCTTAAAATCCAAAGAAGCGGTTCCATTGAAAGAAGTATATTCTGTTTTATCATCAATGTCCAACAAGGAAACGGGATTACCTGTTATTTGGTGTAAAGAATACTTTCCTGTAGCATCATAAACGGGAACACTTCTTGGATAGGCCAAGGCCGCTTGCAAAGCGCCAAATCCTTGTGCTCCACTTCCACCATTTTGCCATCCCGCTGTAGAGTTCGTAAAGTCATTTCGTGATGCACTTGCGTTGGTGTTTAAGGTAAGAAACTTGGTGAGATTAAAACTTAGATTCATTCTACCCGTGAACCGGCGTTGCCCTGATCCTTCCATAGTTCCTTCCTGATTAAAATAATTTCCAGAGAAGAAATAAGTTGCTTTATCGGATCCACCATTAATACTTATATTATGATTATCTATCGACCCGTCTTTCAAAACTAATCCAAGCCAGTCTGTTCCTTCACCTGCATTTTGAATGTCTGTCTGACTATATTTCGGAACAAAGCCAGTTGGCGAATTTGCCCCGAAAGGAACACGGTTCCCATCAATTAAATATTTGTCGAGGGTTAGTTCGTTGTAATATTTCATATATTCCGATGCAGTAAGTGGGACGAGATAATCCATGTTCTTTACAATTGATCTGCTCCCGTCATAGCTGACCGACAACCGCCCTGACTTGCCCTTCTTAGTCGTTATTATCATAACACCATTTGCAGCATTAACTCCATAAATTGCTGCACTCGCATCTTTCAAAAATTCAATTGACTCAATATCTGCCGGATTGATACCTGCAAATCCCCCACGACGAACACCATTCAATTCATTAGCAACATTATTATTACCAGGCTCAAGAGGAGCATAAGGGGTTACAATTCCATCAACAATTACCAAGGGATTACCTCTCCCCCTAATGGATATATTTATGTTACCACCAGGTTCGGCACTTAACTGGGTTGCTTGTACGCCGGCTGCTCTGCCAAACACCAATTGGGCAACCGAGCTATTAGCTGCCTGGGGTACAAGTTTCGGGTCAATCTTCGAAATCGATGTTGTGAGGTTTTTTCGAGCTGTTGTCCCATACCCAACCACAACCACTTCATTCATATTCGTTACAAGTGGTGCTAATGTAACATTGATAACATTGTCAGTGCCGACTCTGATTTCCTCCGGCTGAAATTCAGCAGATGAGAAAACAAGTATGTCGCCGGTTGCGGCCGTGATACTGAATTCGCCATTCTCATTACTTGTAGTGCCAACGCCAGATTTTCCCTTGATCGTCACTGATGCTTTAGCAACTGGTGTATTGTTAGCACCTGTCACTTTACCTGTTATTGTTTTTTGCGCGAATACAAATGATGAGAGAAACAAAAACAAAAACAGCATTAACGGTTTTGCAGAGGTCAGCCATTTAATGATGGCAAAATTTCTCATACAGCAAGTTTTTAGATTTGTAAATAAAATTCCAGAGCTTAAAATCCGAATAACCAAAAATACCTTTATACAACTTTCTTGTTAATGGATGATTTTTGGGTTATAATGGATAATTTTACGATAAGAGCCCCGTTCAGGGCATTCGAACTTTATTCAACCATTGACATATGCCTCAACATTTCACTATGTATAGCTGCCCCTTGATGATTAATATCGAGACGTAATACTTCTTCAAACAGTGCCTCAGCTTTTTCTGTGTAGCCATTCTTTCTACCCATATATCCTAATGCCATTAAATAAAGGCAATGGATCTTATTCCGCGCATCAAGGTCAGCGTCGAAGACGAGAAGATCTGGTAATGAAACAGCGAAATAATCAATCGCTATTTTGTCGTTCATATGACGGTTGCCGAAATCAATTAACCTTTGAAAAATGTTTTCAGCCTCATCACTGTTATTCAATTTTAACCATGCAAGACCCTGGTAAAAAATTTTATCAGGTTGCGGGTCGTTATAAAATATAGCCTGCACCGGCACGCTCATGCCATTTGTCGCCTGCCGGTAATAATTGTTCGCCAATTCCTGCAAACCCATATTTTCATATGCTAACCCTTTTAAGTAAAAAATATCATTCTCCTGGGCCCCAAATAGCTTACCCTCGCCCAAATTTGATGGATAATTCTCTGCATTGTTGAGTAGGTCCAAAGCAGCTTCATGTTCGCCTTTCATGATCGCTTGTTTAGCCAATTCAAGATGACAGATCAAATATTGATTTACTACCTTTCCTTCACCTCCTTCCCAAGGATGAAACACATGATTTGCAAGTAAGTGCTTAGCTTTATTATGTTGTTTCAAATGATTATAAAGCGTAATTCTTTCGAGATAGAGATCATCCCTGGATTCGACTAGAGATAAATGATTTTCCAATAATTCCAGGCGTTGTTGGTGCGGTGTATTAACTTTTTTAAGAAGTTGATCAAGCTCCATTAAAACACGAGCATCGTTTACATCTAATAAGAATGCTTTCTTTAACGACGCTAACGCTTTGGCAGGATCATTATGTTTGTTGTGATAGGCCAATGCAAGGTTACGATGAACAGTTGCAAAAGCGTCGTTCAATGTCACCGATTTTTCCCAACTTTTAATTGCTTCATCATATTGCCTTTTATCATACCAAAAATTTCCGAGGTAATAGGGAGCGTTTGAATCTTTTGGATTTAATTCCATTGCTGTCTCCAATACTTTGACATCCTCGATTCGATTTGGAAAAACAAAATCAGGATTGTGCCTGGCGGCGTTTTCAAAATAATTGACCGCTTCTTGAATTTGTCCCATTCGGTAAGCAAACCAACCTCTGTAATACGTCACTAGTGGATGAAGAGCGATAGCATTCTTTGAATAGATGTCTAAAAGTCTATCAGCATCTTCATATAAGCCCGCATGTGCATAATCAAAAGAGTATTCAATAAAATTGTGTTCCCAACCCCTGCTTAAATGCAATAACTCAATAATCTCATTATCGCTTTTCTTATTTTGCTCACCATTAATTAAAATTCGTTCAAAAACGCACCCCAAATTAAACTGATCCAGCAATAATGATTCTTCAATCAATTTTACGGCTTCTTTGTAATTCTCTAATTTTCGCAGGATCACAACTTTTAAATGACGGGCACTGCTACTGTGATAATTTTTTACTAACGATTTATTTATCAAATCAAGAGCCTCTTCAAAATTCTGTTTAGATGTTGCGATGCGGCATAAATTCAAATAACCTGCATGTTGCCATGCATCATTCCAAATACTTTTATAAAAGGCATCAAAAGCTTCATCATCTCTTCCCTGCATTTTCAGAGACCATCCAAGATTGTAATACGGTTGCCCATCTACAGGATTCGGATTTCGTTGGGTGAATGTTGCAATTGCTTTCCTGAAATAATTTTCTGCTTTGGCAAATTTTCCCCTCCGCAAATACCAAAGTCCAAGTGCATCGTTATTACGGATATCTTTAGGGTCCCTCCGCAGCGCTTCATTATAATAATCGGTGGCGATGTAGGTGGCATGTCTATATTGTTCAAGATGAAGTCCGGTTAAATACAATTGCTCATTATTCTCAACCTCAGAGGGATTTTTAGCTGCCTGCGCTGGAGATGGAATGTCTGTATCTGTTAACTTTTCAGGCCGGTAACTTACAACTACTTTTTTTGTTTCTAAATCAGTTACGACGATCGCTATGTTTTCATCATCAAACTCAGAAGATCTCACAATATCCTTAACCAAGGGCGCCTCTGGCGAAATAGAAATTATATCAGAAAATATTTCCCTTCTATCTTTAACGAGGGCTACTTTAAGTTTTTTGTACTCGGATGTCACATACAGTTTTATAAAAATCTTATTGGCATTAAATTCAATATTTACCAATGCATCTTTGGTCGCATTTTTTACTAAGCCAACTTCGCTATAAGGCATGAAATATTGAGTAAATGTTTTTTCCTCGTACGGCTGTAACCATGCAAAATCCGGTTGATTATCGGTGAAGACACCGGTCATCAATTCTATATAAGGTCCGTCTTCATCAGTAAGATTTCTGTCCCATGCCTGGCCAAATTCTCCATGCCCCCATGTCCATTGCTTTTTGCCGGGAGCAATATGATGATCCGCCACATGTAACAATCCGCCTCTTGAATCATGTTCGTAGCCTCCAATGAAATTATACTTGGAAACAATTGCCATATAAGATGTCGGCACCGGTATATTTTTATATCTCGATATATCTGTACCTGGTGAGTAGTCGACCTTATAATACACTCCATTAGCAATAGGAAATGATGAAACATCCCGCTTTCCGTGATCAAATACCGCGTAAACGTCAGGAGGAAATACTGATTGATAGTGATCATTTACTTTAACAGCAGGATTTGCCCACCATAAGAAAGATTGTGGAAACGGCGTACGATTATATAACTTCCCTTTTATTTCTAAATAAGCTTTGTCAGGATATAACGTAAAACCGGCCATTCCTTTCGTACGAAACATACGTTCAACTTCATTCACCCAAACTGTTTTACTTCCATCCGCATTCTCGGTGATTTTAGAATCAACGGGCTCATATGTTGATGGTCGGTGATGTTGTGGCCAGTTAAACTCAATTCCGCCGGAAATCCAAGGACCTGTAAGGCCGACCAAGGCGGGTTTTACTACTTGATTGTAATAAATAAAATGACGTCGTTTAATTTTGTCAAATGCCATTTGTATCCTTCCACCTAACTCTGGAAGGATCATAATTTTTAAATACTTGTTTTCAAGAAATATTGCCTGATACTCTTTATCTATTTTCTCATTTGAAATTGTCTCAATTACCGGATGCGGATACACAACTCCGCTGCTTCCTTGATAAACTCTTTTTTCAAGAAACATGGGGTTCTTTTCTGGCTTACCTGGTGAATAAGTTGGGATAACAATTCTTTCCTGCCAGACTTTTACATCAGTGAACATATGGCAAACGATATGTTTTGTGTTTAAGGGTATCCAAAGTAACCCTAAGTAGCCGTTTCTCTTAATGGAAAAACTTCGGGTTTTCATGGATTATCTTACTATTGCAATTATCTTGCGTTACCGAATGGCGAAGAAACTTCTTATAACAGAGGAAGTGCGAAAAAAAGAAGGCTTTCAAGGTCAGAAAGCAATCGTTATTCCCCGCAAGATCCTCAATCGTAATTGTGCAGGCAATGAAGTCATCAACACCCTGTACGTTACAGATATTGGATATTATCCAAAGGCAAAATTCCATTATCGTGAACGACAACATGGCGCTGAACAGCACATCCTAATTTATTGTTATGACGGAAGCGGAAGCGTAACAATAGATAAAAAAGAATATACGATCGAGGCTGGAGAATTTATATTCATCCCTATAAAAACGGCACATCGATACGAAGCCGATAAAACCGATCCATGGACTATTTATTGGGCACACTTCAAAGGTTCTATTTCGGATAACCTAATCGAGCAGCTTCAAAGAATTTTTCCGGGTAATAAAGGCTTTTTAAAACACAACGAACGAACAATAGAGCTTTTTAATGAAATATATGAGCAACTTGAAAGGGGATATAGTGTAGACAATTTGATGTATTCCAACATGTGTCTGTGGCATTTCTTTACAACCTTCCTTTTCAATAGCAAACATGATGTGTCCGGTGACCTGGCATTCAAGGATCCTATAAACCAGGTTATCGATTATTTAAAGAGCAAGCTTGAAAACACAATAACCCTCGACGAAATTGCTGGTGTCGTAAATCTTTCTCCTTCACATTTTTCATATTTATTTAAAACCAAGACTGGATTCTCCCCCATTGAATACTTTAACAACATGAAAATTCAAAAAGCTTGTCAGTATCTTCTATTCACCAAACTTAGAATTAAAGAAATTGCGGACAATCTTGGTATGGAGGATCCATATTATTTTTCCAGATTGTTTAAAAAAGTAATGGGTATGTCCCCGGAAGAATACAGAGAAAAGAGAATTCATTAATGCTGTACTACTTTTAAACTGATAGCCGCTTTTACACCAATTATTTCACAAGTAAGGCAAGTAAAGACAATTAAAGGCAAATGGAAGTGTGTTAGAATCTGCTTTAAATGTATAAATACGAGTGGCTACTTCCCGATACAGAACTTGCTAAAGATATAATCAAGCTGATCCTCGTTTGTGATCTCTCCCGTTATTTCTCCGAGAAAATGAAGTCCTCTCCTGATATCCAAAGCCAGCAGATCGCCTGCAAGCTTTTCATCCAATCCCATTTTAATATCAGCCAATGATTTTGCAACTTCCTTCAATGCATGGTAGTGTCGTGCATTGGTAACAATCGTATCTTCGGGTTGCACTTTTCCGGAAATTACTTTATCAACCATCCGTTCTTTCAAAACTTCCAAATGCTTATGCTCCTTTGC